>JBOFRK010000033.1:0-1355 GCA_051650945.1 Alphaproteobacteria bacterium | reverse complement strand
CCCGTTTGGCAGGAGAATCTTCTTTGGGAAGCAGAGGAGTTAAAGATAAGCTTCCTGTTTCCTTATATAACAATGCAATCAGCTCATCCGCTCGGTCAGCTCGAAAGATGAGTGTCAACGTCCCTTTGGGTTTTAAGTGCCGCAAACAAGCCTGAATCCAGCTCTTGAGATCTGTAAAACTTTCTACCGTCGCTTGGGCTTTAAAAAACCTTCTAACCCGTTCTTGGTTTGGGAGGTTTCTTGGAATCTAAACGTTGGTGATGAGCGGGGTGACCATGTCCCTCAGTTTTTTCTCAACTGACCGCAGGCTTACCAGGTCTTTTTTTGAAAGCTCCGCAAGGATCAGCTTGATAATATCTGAAGGAAGCCTCTCAAAAAGTGAAGCTTCAGGCGCAGGTGCAGGTGCCGCAACTAATGCTTGAGGTTCCTCGTTTGGCTCCGAAGGTGTTTCAAGCTTGTTTGTTGAAAAGGCAAGCTGAGGTGCCATGAAAGCAATACATGCGAGTTTTAAAAACCTAAGGGAGGTTAAATTGCGAGACATAAAGCTTCCTTTTTTTCAAATTAATCCAATATCTTATAGCTTATCATGCAAATCTTTAGCAATGGCAAATTTTTGTCTAAAAGGATTGAAAAACACCTCAACCCTTGAAGCGTGTCCCCCATTGGGGTGGACCTGTGGATAACTCTGGGGATTGTTTTGTAAAACTGGCATTCCCATTAAATCCCATTGACACCCATCATATCCCATGATAGACCATTTCTAAGCTTTGTCTGAATTGTTGCGTGGGATGTATCTGAAAAATCTCCCTGTGGATAAAAGCAAACATCAGGAATGGGTATGGGAATTTTCCTTTCGACATTTGTGAATCGTTTAGATAAAAAAGGACGCGTTTCTGTCCCTTCGTCTTTTCGTGCATCCCTTGCCCATCAAAATTTTCAAGGCATCATTCTGTTTCGTTCTTATACGGTTCAAGCCATTGAGGGGTTTGGGATAGACCGGATGGAAAAGCTAAGCTTGCAGTTGGACACCCTAGATCTTTTTTCTGATGACCAAAACGATCTGGCAGCAAGTATTTTCGCAGACGCTCACCAGCTTCCTTTTGATGGGGAAGGGCGCGTGATGCTCCCTGAATTATTGTGCGACCATGCAGGGCTCTCAGAACAAGTGGCCTTTGTGGGACGAGGTGCCACATTCCAGCTTTGGGACCCTGAGCGTTTTAAGCAGCACCAACAAGCGGCCCGGGAACGGTTGAAAGAGAAAAAAAGCACCCTGCGCGGGGCACTTCTCCCCTCCTCATCTTCGGGGGAGGCTTCATGAGCCCTTCGTTTGAACATCAACCAGTGATGCTAAAGGA
>JBOFRK010000032.1:0-1897 GCA_051650945.1 Alphaproteobacteria bacterium | reverse complement strand
GATCGTCCACCACGGCGTGATGGGGAAAGGCGTCCTTTTGGGGATCGTCCACCACGGCGTGATGACGGCGAGAGGCGTCCTTTTGGGGATCGTCCACCACGGCGTGATGACGGCGAGAGGCGCTCTTTTGGGGATCGTCCACCACGGCGTGATGACGGCGAGAGGCGTCCTTTTGGGGATCGTCCACCACGGCGTGATGGGGAAAGGCGTCCTTTTGGGGATCGTTCTCGATCTGAAGAGAGGTTTAAGGAAGACGTAGATAAGGAATAGGGTGAAAAAAGGGAAAGAAACGCATGACAGAGATCGGTCGGCATGAAATTATTCAGGTAGCTACAGCGCTTGCCCAGGAAAAAGGGATTCCTAGAGAGGATATCCTAGAGGCTATGGAGCAAGCGTTGCAGAAAGTTGCACGTGCGCGCTATGGAAAGGACCATGATATTCGGGTTCATATCGATAGGCAGACGGGACAGATGCAGCTCAAACGTTATCGTGAAATTGTTTCTGAAATTTCCCACGTGCCCACCCAGCTAAATTTGGAGGATGTCCAGACGATGGGTTTGGACTTGCGCGAAGGGGATTTTCATATTGAGCCCCTTCCAAACATCGAATTTGGTTGGGTGGATGCGCAAACTGCCAAACAAACGATTCTATCCCACATCCGAGAAGCAGAACGCCAAATTCAGTATGACGAATTTCAAGATCGCGTCGGAGAAGTTGTTAACGGGTCGGTTCGCCGGGTTGAGTTTGATAATTATTTCTTGGACCTAGGCAAAGCTGAAGGTTTTTTGAGGCGGGATGAGCTTATTCCACGGGAAAAATTTAAGATAGGAGACAGAGTCCGAGCTTACATTAAGGAAGTTCGTCGCGAAACCAAAGGTCCTCAAATTTTTCTCTCTAGAACCCATCCCCAGTTTATGGCGGAGCTTTTCAAGCAAGAAGTTGCTGAGATTTATGACGGGCATATTGTTATCAAAGCTGTTGCCAGGGATGCCGGGAGCCGGGCCAAGATGGCAGTGTTCTCCAACGATTCATCCATTGATCCTGTGGGGTCTTGCGTGGGAATGCGTGGCAGCAGGGTTCAAGCTGTGATTCAAGAGCTTCAGGGCGAGAAAATTGATATTATTCCTTGGTCCCCAGACATTGCAACGTTTGTTGTAAACGCTTTGGCGCCGGCAGAAGTTTCAAAAGTTGTATTTGGAGAAGAATCTAGACGATTGGAAGTGGTGGTCCCAGATGACCAATTAAGCCTGGCTATTGGCAGAAGAGGCCAGAATGTGAGATTGGCCCATGAGCTAACAGGTATGGCCATCGATATCCTCACAGAAGCTGAAGAATCTAGGCGTCGGACTGCAGAGACCCAATCTAGGACTAAGCTTTTCATTGATGCGCTAGACGTAGACGATGTCATCGCCCACCTATTGGTTTTAGAGGGATTTGAAACAGTTGAAGAAATTGCTTTTGTCCCATTGGAAGAGCTGTTATCTCTGGAAGGCTTTACAGAAGAAGTTGTCTGTGAGCTGCAAAACCGGGCGAAAACCTTTTTAGAAAAACAGACCACTGAGATGATGGACCGTTTTGAACAATTGGGAGGGAGCGAAGAACTAGCTGCTCTTGAGCAATTGACGCCGGCTTTACTAGCAGAGCTTGCAGAAAAAGGAATTAAAACATTGGATGATCTCGCTGAGCTATCTGGGTTTGAGCTGCAGGAGCTTATCGTTGATACGAAGCTTAGCCTCGAAAAAGCTAACGAAATTGTGATGGCTTCCAGAGCCCACTGGTTCAAAGATGAAGCTCAGTTTTAGAAGGAGAGAGTGAATGGGGGACCATTCCCAAGACCCAACACCCGAAAAAGAAAAAAAACCGCTTTCCCTTGGTAAAACCATTGGTGGAAAAAAAC
>JBOFRK010000031.1:0-1500 GCA_051650945.1 Alphaproteobacteria bacterium | reverse complement strand
TGTGCTGGGGGAGGATTTTTGATAACAACTAAGCGTGTGTCCTCAGGTTGTTCATCTCCAGTTATATTCCAGTCTCCATCAGCAACTCTCGTTAGAATTGCTGTAGCATTCTTAAACAATCCTGAATCAATGATCGAGGGAAGTGGTTCGACAGGGCTACCGAAAACAAAAGAGGGGAGGAGGGAAAGCGTGAGGGATTGTAACAATATTTTTTTCATGAGAAAGAGACTATTCCTTGGTTTTTTTTAAAAAGGTATGAAAACTCTTAATTAAAAAGAGAAATAAATTCAATTAAATGCTTTTAAGCATCTCTTTTCTATCTTAAAAACGTTAAAAATATCGAAAAAAGTTAAAAACGACTTAATAAATGAAAGGCTTCCCATCCTTTAAGGGATCTTTTATGCTGAAAGAAGAGCTGCCATTTGCGGCAGCTCTCAGTAGGCCTTCATGTATGAAAGTTTTTTGTCCTGTGACTTATTCTACCTCTGCTTCCAGTGTTTACCTTGTTGATGGCTCTGGCTTCATTTTTCGGGCTTTTCATGCGTTGCCGCCCTTGGCACGCCCCGATGGCACGCCGGTGGGTGCGGTGCTTGGGTTTTGTAATATCCTGCTTAAATTGCTCCAAGACCATCAGCCCCAACGGTTGGCTGTGATTTTTGATGCTGGGCGCCAGACGTTTCGTCATGCCATTTACCCAGATTATAAAGCCAATCGTCCGCCACCCCCCCCAGAGCTGATCCCCCAGTTCGCGCTTATTCGAGAGGCTTGCCATGCGTTCCACATCCCCTTGGTGGAGCTGGAAAATTACGAAGCGGATGACATTTTAGCCACCTATGCCAACCAGGCCGTGGAACAGCACTGTGACGTGACGATTGTTTCTTCAGATAAAGATTTGATGCAGTTGATTGGCCCCCATGTGCGCCTCTATGATCCCTTGAAGAACCGCGCCATTGAAGAGGCCCAGGTGGTTGAAAAATTTGGTGTTCCTCCTTCCCAAGTGGTGGATGTCCAAGCTTTAATTGGCGACAAAAGCGATCATGTCCCTGGCGTTCCGGGGATTGGCGTTAAAACAGCCGCAGAGTTGATTCAAAAATTTGGGACCCTTGAAAATCTGTATCAGCATCTGGAGGAAATTCCTCAGCCCCGGCGTCGAAAAATGTTGGAAGAAAACAAGGCCCAGGCTTTCATTTCCAAGCAACTGGTGACTTTGAAGCAAGACCTCTCCCTTGGGGCCTCCCTAGATGATTTTACGCGTCGTCCTTTTGATCAAGGAAGCGTGCAAGCTTTTTTAAAGGAGAACCACTTTTTCTCGCTCTCAAGCCGTCTTGAAAAACAAGGTGCTTTTTCGAAACCAGAAGCCGTTACACCAGAGCCCCTGCAAACTGGCGCCTATAGCCTTATCCAAGATCCCCAGATCCTTTCTGAGTGGCTGGAGCAGGCTAAAAAACAGGGCTATATGGTGGTGGATGTAGAGACCACCTCCCTTCATGCTATGGAAGC
>JBOFRK010000030.1:0-6011 GCA_051650945.1 Alphaproteobacteria bacterium | reverse complement strand
GACCTCTTCTATTGGAGAGCTGTCTAAGTCTTTTAATATTTTATTTCCAGTGGCAAAAGCCATTGAAACCGTTCCCAGCATGATCCACAAGCTATGCTTAAGTCGCATCATTAAAAATTCCATTAGACATAAAATTATGTCTAAAATGAAGCGAAAAGATTAAAAGAAGCTTATGCAAAAAAAGGGGAGGATGTTTTTTAATCCTAAAAAATCAAAATTCATCTTTTTTAAATTTCTTTTCCTGTGGTATTTCTGGGATACTACACTCGAATATCAGATGAAGGCCCTTAAGAGATGAACGCCCCTGGCTATTACCGCGACCCAACCGTTTTTGAAGACCAACTTGCTTTTGTATGTGAGCAGGATATTTGGATAGCTCCCCTGGAAGGAGGTGTTGCGCGACGCCTCACGGTGGGTTCAGGCCTTTCTCGCTTTCCTTGTTTTTCTCCCGATGGCGCTTGGATTGCCTTCACGGGAACGGAAGAAGGTTGTGAAGAGGTCTATGTGATCCCCAGCCAGGGGGGCGTTCCCAAACGCTTAACATTTTTGGGTGGAAGCAGTTGCCAGGTGGTAGGGTGGAATAGCGCCCAGGAGGTTCTCTTTGCGGCCAGCGTTGGTGCTCCTTTTCAGCAGCGCCATATCTATAAACTTGACCTTTCAGGAGGGCAACCTCAGCAAATTTCTGTGGGGCCTGCAAATTTCTACCAGCCGGCGTGGGGTGATTTGTCGGGTGCTGTCTTGCAACGTCATGGATATGGGTATGCTTCGTGGAAGCGATACCGAGGAGGAACAGCTGGTGAAGTCTGGATTGACCGCCAAGGAGAAGGCGTTTTTGAAAAATTGCTAAGCCTTGAGGGGAATGTGCTGCGGCCTTTCTGGCTGAAAGACAGGATTTATTTTCTCTCAGATCATGAAAGCCACGGCAACGTGTATAGCTGCACGTTAAGGGGCGATGACATCGTACGCCACACCCACCATCAAGATTTTTATGCCCGCAATCTACAAACCAACGGGCACCATTTGGTTTACAGCGCTGGAGGAGCGTTATGGTCTTACGATCTCCAAGAACAACTGGGGGCGCCTGTTGAACTGCAGCACTTCAGCCCAAAGCCCTCCACCCAGCGAGCGTTCGCCTGCCCCCAAGAGCATTTAACCAGCTTTTCTCTGAACCCGGAGGGCAACTACCTCTCCCTCACAACCCGGGGCAGACTTTTCCGAGCCAGTTCCCATAAAGGCCCCGTTTTTCAGCATGGAGAGCAAGACGGTGTACGTTACCGTTTGGCTTGCTGGCTTCACAAGGGTAACCGCATCATCGTGGTACGGGATAACGGTTTAGAAGAGGTGCTGGAAGTTTATGATGAGATAGGGCTGAAGCCCTTACAGGTTTTGAAAGAATTTGACTGGGGGCGCATCTTGGAAATGCAAGCTTCTCCCCAGGCAGATGCGTTGCTGATGACGAATCATCGCCATGAGCTGTGCCATTTTGATATGGAAACTCAAACTTTTCAGGTGATTGACAAAAGCGCTTACGGAGAAATCGAAGGCTTTGCATGGTCTCCTGACGGGGCCTGGGTTGCCTATGGTGTACATGTAACCCATAAAATCAGCGTGATCCGCTTGCGCCACATCAAAGAAGGAACGACCGTTGATATCACAACCCCCCTGGGTTTTGACGCAGAACCTTCCTTCGATCCTGAAGGAAAATACCTCTATTTCCTCTCAAGCAGAACCTTTCACCCTGCTTGGGATGCGTTAACCTTTGATTTGGGTTTTTCTAAGGCAGTCAAACCTTATTTGGTGACGCTCCAGAAAGAGACCGCTTCTCCTTTTATGCCCCCCTTGGTTGAAACGGAAGAACCTGAACAGGAAGATAAGCCGGAGGAAAAAGAGGAGGGAACAACCGAAACCAAAGCCCCAAAACCGCTTAAAGTTGACTTGGAAGGCATCCAACAGCGATTTTTGGAATTTCCGGTTTCAGAAGGGCGCTATACTCAGATTGAGGGTTTGCCTAAAGGCAAGGTGCTGTTTTTGGATTTCTCTGAGGCTTCCCATGAGCATGAAGATGAAGATGAAGAGCGCGAAAAACCAACCCATTGCGCAGGCAAACTGAGCCTTTATGATTTCAACGCCCTCAAACAGGAAACCCTTCTAACAGATGTTCTGCATTTCAGCCTTTCAGAGAACAAACAGTATTTAGTCTATTGTACAGACAAGCGCTTGCGGGTATTGAAGGCTGGGGAAAAACCAGAAGAGTCTGACACGTCTTACAAGGCCGGCGGTTGGTTTGATTGGGCTCGTCTACGCTTGTCCGTTTCCCCCCCTCAAGAATGGTCTCACATGTTTGATGAAGCTTGGCGACTCCAAAAAGAGCTTTTTTGGACCAAAACCATGTCCCATGTAGACTGGGAGGCTGTGTATCGACGCTATCGCCCCCTGGTAGAAGCCATTGCAACCCAAGAAGAGCTCATTGACCTTATCGCCGACATGCAAGGAGAATTAGGAAGCTCCCACGCCTATGTATGGGCTCCCCATCCTGCGATAGGTCCATCTTATACACTAGGGCAACTGGGGGCGACCTTCGCTTTTGACCCCACGGTTCAAGCTTATCGTATTGTAAGCTTCATCCGAGGAGACCTTTGGAGCGCTGCCCATGGATCTCCGCTTCTTAAGCCAGGCATAAACCTGAAAGAAGGGGATCTGATCTGGGCCATCGCTGGCCAAGGGCTTTCTGCCAACAATCCTCCTGAAAAGGTATTGGTGTATCAAGCCAATCAGCTGGTTCCCCTGTGGGTAAGTGACGGAGATGGACAAAACAAGCGTATGGTCTATGTAGCGCCGCTACCCTCCATCGAGGCGCTTTCTTATCGGGATTGGGTTGACGCAAATCGGCGCTATGTCCATGAAAAGACCCGAGGGCGGGTGGGCTATCTCCATGTCCCTGACATGTCAATCCAAGGATTTGCTGAATTTCACCGGGGTTACTTAGCAGAGCACCACCGGGACGGCCTTATTGTGGATGTACGCTTTAACAGAGGCGGGGTTATCTCCGGTTTACTTTTAGAGAAATTGGCACGCAAACGGTTGGGCTTTGATCAAACCCGCTGGATAGGAAAGGTGTTCTACCCGCTCGAATCTCCAGCAGGCCCTATGGTTGCGCTGTGCAACGAATATACAGCCTCCGACGGAGACATGTTCAGCCACAGCTTCAAGAAAATGGGGCTCGGCCCCCTCATCGGTAAGCGCACCTGGGGAGGTGTGATTGGTATTTTCCCCAGGCACCCCTTGCTGGACGGCAGCATGACTACCCAGCCGGAATATGCCTTTTGGTTTCACGATGTGGGCTGGTCCATCGAAAATTATGGAGCTGAGCCTGATATTGTAGTGGAGATTTCTCCCCAGGATTATCGAGAGCAAAAGGACACTCAGCTGGACCGTGGCATTACTGAAGTGATGCAGCTTCTTGAAAAGGGCGTGGGAGTTTCAGGTGATGTGCCAGGACAGGTTCCTGACCTTTCTTCAAAGCCGCTGCCCCCTCCACGTTAGCTTAAAAAACCAAGAGACGCACCATGGATCCAATTCAAAAAAAATTGTTGTACCTTGCCACGCATCGAGGCCTTAAGGAGGCAGATGTGTTGTTAGGCCGCGGCATCCAGCCTTTTTTGAGCACCTCTCTTCCAGAACAAGAGAAGCTTTTCTTAGAGGCGCTTCTGGATCTGCCAGACCCTACGCTCATGGATTGGCTTTTACGAGGGGGAGCTTTGCCAGAGTCTTTTCAAGACTCTCCCTTTTGTGACAGCTTTCGAAGCCATGCCTTGGGCAGCATTGTATGAGGCTTAAATCTATTTAATCTTTTATAGGAAAATTATTTGGATGAAAAAAAATTTTATACGGTGGCTTGCGGAGAATTTTCAAATATCTTGAAAAATAGTCTCGTTTCGTGTTAAAAGTGTTGGAGTTTTTGTATAAATCCCACCTCAACCAAAGAGAGTTTCATGTCTGAAAAACCAGCTGATGCGTCCTTTGTCAACGCAAAGGCGATTCGCCTTCTCACTAAGCTGTTGAACGAATCTGCTTTAACAGAGATCGAATATCAAGAGGGGGAAACCCGTATTCGGGTTGCGAAAAGCACGCACCAAACTGTTGTTGCCTCCCAAGCTTTGGGGGCAGAAGCCTTCTCCCAGGGTGTTGGCAGCACTGTCTCCGGTAGTTCTTCTGGTGTTGCCCTGGATTCTTCAGACGAGAAGGGGGAGGCGTTTGCAGGAACACCCGTAACATCTCCTATGGTGGGTACGGCTTATATAGCACCAGAACCAGGTGCCGCGCCTTATGTGCGTGTTGGGGATGTTGTGCAAGAGGGGCAGACCCTGCTTATCATTGAAGCGATGAAGGTGATGAACCCCATTCGGGCACCGCGTTCGGGAAAGATTTCAGCCATCTGTATCACGGACAACGCTCCGGTTGAATTTGGAGAAAACCTTCTCTATATAAACTAGATATCAAAAAAACTTGACTTTTTAGCAGATTTGTTGCACCTATACAATAGCGCGCGCGTTTATTTTCGAGGAAAGGGGCTTGGATGTTTCATAAAGTTCTCATTGCTAACCGAGGGGAAATTGCATTACGCATCCTCAGAGCGTGCAAAGAAATGGGCATTCAAACCGTTGCCGTGCATTCCGTCGCAGATGAAGATGCCATGCATGTTCGCTTAGCAGATGAGAGCGTGTGTATAGGCCCTTCTCCTTCTAAACAAAGTTACCTCAATATACCTGCCATTATTGCAGCAGCAGAAATCACGGGAGCTGATGCCATTCATCCAGGAGTGGGCTTTCTTTCAGAGAATGCAACGTTTGCCCAGATGGTTGAAGAACATGGCATTGCTTTTATCGGGCCAACTCCTGAGCATATCGCCACCATGGGCGACAAGATAAAAGCTAAAGCAACAGCTCAAAAACTGGGGCTTCCAACCGTGCCAGGTTCCCAAGGTGTCGTTACGTCTTCCCAAGAGGCTGAAAGCATTGCATCACGAATGGGTTACCCTGTGTTGATCAAAGCTGTTTCGGGAGGCGGAGGAAAAGGCATGAAAGCTGCTTTTTCTGCTGAAGAACTTCGGGAAGGTTTCAAACTGGCTCAAAATGAGGCTGCTGCAAATTTTGGAGATGCCCAGGTTTATCTGGAAAAATATTTGAGAGCACCCCGGCATATCGAAGTGCAAATTCTAGCAGACCAACACGGAAACGTGGTGCACTTGGGCGAAAGAGACTGTTCTATTCAGCGTCGACATCAAAAAGTGTGGGAAGAGGCGCCCTCTCCTGCGTTAACCCTTGATATGCGGGAATCTTTGGGAGAGTGTGTTCGCCATGCAATGAAGACGCTGGGGTATAGGGGTGTTGGGACCCGGGAGTTTCTGTTGGAAGATGGAAAATTTTATTTCATTGAGATGAACACACGCCTGCAGGTTGAGCATCCCATTACTGAAATGATTACGGGTATAGACTTGGTTCAAGAGCAAATTCGCGCTGCAGCAGGGTACCCTTTGTCTTTTTCCCAAAAAGATGTTGCTTGGAAAGGCCACGCAATTGAGTGTCGCGTCAACGCAGAAGACCCTGACACTTTTTTACCCTCCCCTGGGAAAATTGAGGCTTATTTAGCCCCTGGTGGGTTTCATATTCGGGTAGATAGTGCCCTTTATGCAGGATATACGGTTCCACCCCATTATGACAGCCTTATCAGCAAATTGATTGTATATGGATCGGATCGAGAGGATTGTCTTCGCAGGCTGCGGCGGGCTCTTAACGAATACGTGATTACAGGGGTTAAAACGTTGCTTCCTCTTCATCGAAAGCTCGCAGGAAATGCTGAGATCCTCAAGGGAGACTACACCATTCATTGGCTCGAAAATTGGTTGGCCAAGCAAGAACTCCCTGATTCCAAAACAGCTTCCAAACCCCGCGAAGCTGCTTAAGTCCACATAAACCAAAGCGTGAGAATTTGTGATGGAAAAATTTATCCCT
>JBOFRK010000029.1:0-12943 GCA_051650945.1 Alphaproteobacteria bacterium | reverse complement strand
GTAAACAAGCTCTATCGGCGCGAGAGCGAACTGCCAGAATCGTTGGATATGCTGGAACATTTTTGGATGGGCGTATCAAAAGCATACTAAATATCGAAGAGCTTTTACAAGCATTAAAAAATAAAGAAACAACTCAATTTACTACAGAGCCTGTAGATGTAAAATCCATATCATCCCAGCCAGAACAGACATTTCTTGAATTAGTAAAAACAAGAGATAAACTTATTGAGTATATGAAAAAAATTCCAAAAAACAATCCAGAAATGCTTGAAAAAACAAAAGAAGATATTTCCAAGCAAGCCAAAGCTGTCGCAGATATAACTTCAACACAGCTACGATTGAAAATTGCTGAAGCAGTTAATGAGTCAGATATTTTTAGAGATTTTTTTGCACATATTGCCATGGGTTTAGATAAAAAAAATCTTGAAACAACAATAGAAACAATTAAAAAAAATCTTACTCAAAAAATTGCAACCAATGCCTTAGACCCTGCTGTAAAAGAGTCAATAGCTTGGTGGCACAAGCACGTTGATTCAAATGTGAGTTTTTTGCTTCGCGGCAAAGAAGAAACACAAAGGGTTACTAATAATCTAAAAAAGCAAGAGGTTATATCTGATGCTGTCATCACTATGGCAACAAAAGCAGCTATTAGCCATGTTTTAAATCAAGCTAACCAAAGCATTGAAGGAGGGGTAGATTTTAATAAATTGAAAGATGTACTTCTTTTTGATACTGCGGATCCAGGAAAAATCTTAGAGCGATTCAAACAATTAACAGAATTGTTGGGAGAACTAGAAAAAAAAGAAGTGGAACTTCTTAACTTTAGCGATGCTTTTCAACCTTTTGGGACTGTTGTGAAATTAGCAAAAGATCTTGCACTTTCCCCAGAGATTTTAGCAGTTACAGGTACACCAAACAGCAGCAAAAAATTATCTGACGAAGAAATTAATAAACTAGCATCAGAACTCTCAAAAGGCCTCTCACAACCTGCTGCCGCTTCAGATGAGGAAGAGAGCTCTAATGCAGCTTTATCAAAGAAAAAACTAGATGAAAAGATTGCAAAAGCAACCCAAGAAACGAATCATGAAAACGCGCTGAACCTCTGGCTCCAAGTAAGAGAAGAAATAGGAAATCTTGCTTCGGTTTCTATACCAGATTATGAAAAAATGGAAAAACTTTTAGAGTTAACTCAAGAAGAACAAATGCAAGATGTTATAACTCAAGAAGAACAAAAAAAATTTTTAGATGAAATAGATTTGTTTAAACAAACAATTGGGCCTATTAAAAATCTCACAACCGAAGCGCTACGTTTACACGTGACAAACGCATTTAAGGGACAAGCATTCGATCAATTTAAAAAAGATATGCTTGGCGTTCTTACGACAATGGCAGTAAACAGCACGATAAACTTAGAAACTTTATTGAGCAATAAAGTTTTTATCAGCAAAATGAAAGAAATTTCGTCAAAAATTATAAGCTCAACCGCGGATGAAAGTTTAAAAAGATTTGTTGCTTGCTGGAATCGCCATGTAGAAGCAAACCTTCCTGTTTATGCGGGCCAATTAACTGAAAAATCGAACAATCCTAATGTTGATAATCTAACAGGAGCGGATCTTGAGAATTTCCTTGCTAATGCAGGTGCTAAAGAGCTTTATTTACAAGAGCGTGAAAAATTCAATCAAAAAAACCAAGGCCAAAATATTATTACTCCACATCGGGAACACATTCAGCCATACGTTGATACCGCTACAACGTCAGACATTGCTGCTGAAGCCATGGTAACCATGATGACCAAGCAGATTGTAGATGGAGAACAAGAAAAAATGAAATCAATAACTAGTAAAATTCAGAAAAATACCATTCACCAGCTGGAAAGCTTGTCCAAAAAATTAGAGACAGAGGAGAAACTTGTTCTAGAATTTTGGGGTGTTTTAGAAAGCCTCAAAGCTAACGTTCTGGCTTCGATGCTTCAAACCCCCACTCGATAAAATTTTATCCATATCAAAGCGCCTTCTTGATTTTTGGGAGGCGCTTTTTTAGTGTAGATTAACACTTTGATTTCATGTTATCCTGTTAGAGAGATTTTAGTTTTTAAAGGAACTTCTTCCTATGCAAGAAAAGAAAAATTTTTCAGGCATACTGTCCCAGCTTGGTTTAGGCATTTCTTTAGGAATTGCGACAGTCATTTGCACCACCATCGTTGCGAAAACCTATGTTAAAATTAAAGAATCCCAAAATTCCATCCAAGTGAAAGGATATGCGGAAAAACAGATCACCTCTGAAAATGCGGTTTGGGAAGGGATTTTAGCAGCTTCTAGCCCAAATTTAACGGAAGCTTCCAAAAACTTAGAAGATTTGAAAAGCAAAACCCTTGAATTTTTAAAACGAGAAGGATATAAGCCTGACCAAATAGAGTTGAATACGGTCAACCGCCATGTTGTTTATAAAAAAAGTGTAGACGGACGTTTTGATACCAACGTGGTGGAGCGCTATGACCTATCTCAAATGATTCAGGTTAGCTCAAAAGAGGTTCATAAAGTCGCCACGCTGCCAAGTAAAATTAATGAATTAACGTTTCAAGGTTATGATGTTTCCCCTGGAAGTTTGCGTTTTTACTACCCCAGCGGCAAACTGGACCAGCTAAAAGTTTCTCTTTTGGCAGAAGCAAGCAAAAGTGCTAGGGAGCGTGCAGAACAATTTGCCGCCCATAGTGGCAACAAAATTGGCCGGTTATTAAGCGCTCGCCAAGGTGTTTTTCAAGTAACATCGCCCAACAGCAGTGATATGTCTGACTATGGAACCTATGACACTGGGTCCATTGAAAAAATCGTGAAAATTGTAGTGACGATGTCTTACGGGATTGAATCCTAGTTTTGTCCCAAGGCTTGGGAAGTGAAGCCTATCCGGCGCAAAGCCGGCCCATTATCATATACCCATATCACGAATTAAAATTTCTTAAGGGAGGGGGCAGAGAAAGGACGATGCTGTCACGCACCTGAAAAATTTCTTATATTTGGAGTTGGTGGAGCCAAGCGGGATCGAACCGCTGACCTCTACAATGCCATTGTAGCGCTCTCCCAGCTGAGCTATGGCCCCATATAGTAAAGACTCCAAATCAGAAAAAATGAGAGCCTAAAAAAATCTCTTAAACAATTAAACGCTAAGAGAAAAAAATTTTAATTATTTTATTTTCGCTTCTTTGAACGTAACGTGCTTACGAACAACAGGGTCGTACTTCCGCTTCTCAAATTTTTCTGGCTTTGTTCTGGGATTTTTCTTTGCTACATAAAAATAACCCGTACCCGCTGTGCTTAAAAGCTTAATAACCGTAAAGCTGCGTTTTCTTGCCATACCAAATAATCCCTTTTATAAAATTAGCAAACCTAGCGTTTAGAGAACTGAAAGCCTCGGCGTGCCTTGGCTAAACCATATTTTTTACGCTCAACTCTTCTAGAGTCCCGAGTCAAAAGACCGTGCTGCTTCAAAAGAGGGCGTAGCTCTGGATCAAAAAGCGTCAAAGCCTTGCTAACACCGTGCCGAACGGCTCCCGCCTGCCCTGACAAACCACCACCTTCAACCGTGCACATCACATCAAATTGGCCCAAACGACTTATCACTTGGAAAGGCTGAGAGATCAACATCCTCAAAACTGGGCGCGCGAAATAAGCATCCCCCTCTTTCCCGTTCACTGTAATTTTGCCACCACCTGCTTTAACCCAAACCCGTGCAACCGCTTCTTTTCTCTTGCCTGTTGCATAAGATCTCCCCTGGGGATCAATCTTCTTTTTTACCTTCACAGGACTTGAAGAAACAGCAGCAGAAGATTCAGATGTCAAAACATCAAATTGGTTAGTAGACATCCGCTAAACACTCCTTTTGTTTTTAGGGTTCAAGGATGCAACATCCAAAACTTCAGGGCTCTGGGCCTCATGGGGGTGAGACGCACCAGAATAAATTCTCAGATTCTTCATCTGTTGGCGCCCCAGATTATTTCGGGTAATCATACGCTCTACCGCCTTGTGTAGGACACGTTCTGGATGTTTCCCTTCCAAAATTTGGCGCATGGTACGCTCTTTAATACCTCCAGGATAACCTGTGTGCCAGTAAAATTTGCGATCTTCACGCTTTTTACCCGTAAGGGCCACGGAAGCAGCATTCACAACAATAATATGATCACCGCAGTCCATATGAGGCGTAAATGTTGGCATGTGCTTCCCCCTCAAACGCATTGCGATAAAACTCGCCAAACGCCCTAAAACAAGATGCTCTGCATCAATCACATACCACTTCTTATCAATCTCAGAAGCCTTCATCGTATAGGTTTTCATCTTTTAACCCTTCGAACACACAGAAAAAAAACGCGTGACCACACTCTAAAACGCCTTCCAACCTTCTGTCAACACTTTTGTAAGCGTTTGTGCGAGTTTAACTCAGGTGGCCTTTGGCAGGTTGATGTCGCGGCCACCCCTCAAAAAAAATATTGACTAATTTAAGATTGGTCTATCAATCGCCTCTGTATAGCTAATTTTTTCTCCAGCTCATTAGGTTGAGACAGGACGGGCGTTTGAATTGCTTCTTTCTTTCTTACAGGCTTCAATTGTTTAATCTTTATTTCTTCCATGATCTTTCCTTGAACATCGCTTTTGGGAGATGAACAATTTTTTTTCTCTTCAAAAGGCTTCAGTTTTTTATGCTGTAGCTCTTCCATGAAACTTTTTTGGCCACTAGGTTGCTCGGCGACATAAGATAATAACAAATTATCTTGCAACGGCGGCGGTAGAGGCGCAGATATGACGGGTAGAATGGGTGGAGTTGATATTGTAGATGAAGATTTTTTTTGAGGATTTTCTTCCTGCCCTTTTCTTCTTAGGGAAAACCAGCGTCTTAAACTTGAGGGCGTTGATGGACTTTTTAGATCTTGGTCTGGTTTTGACGCCGGAGGAGGCGTTTCCTGTTTTTCAGCCACATTGGGATAGACTTGAAGTTCTAGCAGCCGAAGTCTCTCTTCAAGTGACCCCATCCTCGTCAATAGCTTCTTTTGTTTTTTTGCGACAACGGTATCCGTAATTTGACCATGTTGGTTTAGATCAAATCGGTGCTTCATCATGGCATTTACGGGGGTGCCCAAAACCAACGCAAGCATTGATAGTCTAATTACAGATAATTTGGAAAATCGCTTCATCTTTAACCTCATTTATTAAGAAAAAATGAAGTCTAAAATAAAACAAAATTATCCTAAATAGACAATTTTTATAGGATAGATAAAAAAGGGTTTTTTATTAAAAAATCCTTTCTGCATCCCCTAAATCATCACCATGCCACCGTTCACGTGGAGCGTTTGGCCGGTTACATAAGCCGCTTCGTCGCTGGCCAGATAAACGGCTGCGGCCGCAATGTCTTCAGGGGCTCCCATACGCCCCAGGGGAATATTTTGTAATAATTTTTCTTGATGGCTCGAAGAAAGTCCTTCCGTCATGGGGGTTTCAATAAAGCCTGGAGCGATACAATTCACGGTTACGCCACGGGTGGCCGCTTCTGCTGCCAAGGCTTTGCTGAACCCAATCAAGCCTGCTTTGGAAGCGACATAGTTGGTCTGGCCCGGATTCCCAGAAACCCCCACAATCGAGGAAATATTGATGATGCGTCCCTGGCGCTGCTTGAGCATGCCGCGAATGGCCTCACGGCAGGTTTTGAAAGCAGCAGTCAGGTTAACGGTCAACACCGTTTCCCAATCTTCATCCTTCATGCGCATCAGCAAACCGTCTTTGGTAAGCCCCGCGTTGTTGACGAGGATATCCAACCCACCCAAAGCTTTTTCTGCCTCCTGGATAAGCTGCCCTGGCCCCTCAGGGGTATCCAAGCGAGCAGGTAAGCAGATGGTGCGCTCGCCCAGCTTTTTAGCAAGGGCTTCGAGGGCTTCTTGCCGTGTGCCTGAGAGGCCTACAATGGCTCCTTGGGTGTGAAGGGCTTGGGCGATGGCAGCGCCAATTCCGCCTGAAGCACCTGTCACTAAAGCGCGTTTTCCGGTTAATGCAAACATAGGGTCACTCCTTTTACGTTGAATAAAAATAGATTAAGCATAGGTTTTCGCGAAATTTTCCATATCCTGGGGCGCTGCAAAAGCAATAGATTTCAAATCTGGACAGGTCTTGCGCAGCAAACCTGAAAGGACCGTCCCAGGCCCAACTTCCAGAGCCACTTCAATTCCCTTTTTTGCAAGATACTCCAGAGATTCACACCACCGGACACGCCCATCAACTTGGGCCATCAAGTGTTCTCGCAGCGTTGCGGGGTCTGTTTGGGGCCTTGCACTGATGTTAGACAGAATAGGAACCCGGGGGACACCAAAAAAAACATCTTGAAGCGCTTCCACCATCGCATCCCTGGCGGGCGCCATCAGGGATGAATGAAACGGTGCGCTGACGTTCAGCAAGACACATCGCTTTGCCCCTGCCTCTTTTGCCTTTTCCATCGCTTTTTCAACCGCGCCCCTGTGGCCGCTAATCACCACCTGTCCGGGGCAATTATCGTTTGCGACAGCGCACAAAAAGCCAGGCATTTCAAGATTAACTTCCGCGACGAGCGCTTCAATAGCCTCCATAGAAAGAGATAAAATGGCTGCCATAGCCCCCTCCCCTTCTGGGACAGCGCGCTGCATCACGTTTCCCCTCAGTTTAAGAAGGCGCGCCGTCTCCGCCAAGGGAAGCACCCCAGCGGCTGTAAGCGCTGTATATTCCCCCAACGAATGCCCCGCCATGTACGTCACCTTCGCATCAAGGGAAAAATTGAAGTGCTGCTCCAGGGTGCGAACCATCGCCATGCTCACGCACATCAGAGCCGGTTGAGTTTGCTCAGTCTTGGAAAGGGTAGCTTCAGGCCCTTCAAAAATCAGCTTACTGAGAGGCATGTTCAAGGCCTCATCAACTTCTTGGAAAACCTCCCTTGCTTGGGTAAAAGTATCGTAGAAAACCTTCCCCATCCCAACAAACTGGGCCCCCTGCCCCGGAAACATCATGAACATAAGCACCCTTTCTAGATTTTTAGCAGATTTTTTTGACAATCTCTGGAGTTTAGTGGTTTTTTAAGAAAAATCAAAAATTTTTTTCTCAAAATCTGGAGCCAACCCAAAAATCAGTATATGTATAAGTGTAGGATAAAAACACGAGAGACAAGATGCCGAAGACAACTGGCGTATTCATTACATTTGAAGGGGGTGAAGGAACCGGGAAAAGCACCCAAATTCAACGCCTCCGGGATTTTTTAAAAGCACGGCAAATTCCCCATCAAACAACCCGAGAGCCAGGAGGTGTTCCCTCCGCCGAACGCATCCGTGAGCTTCTTTTAAATGCAGGGATCGATTGGGCGCCCATCACAGAAGCTCTATTGATGTCCGCCGCCCGCCATGAGCACGTCCAACAGCTAATTCTCCCAGCATTGGAACGGGGGGAATGGGTAATATGTGACCGCTTTGCTGATTCCACGTCTGTCTACCAAGGACATGCCCACGGCCTGGGAGTTGAAGCCGTCCAAGCCCTCAACAAATTTACGTTAGGAAACCTGATACCAGACCTAACCTTCGTATTTCAGCTTACCGCCTCCCAAGGACTTGCCCGAAAAAAAAGCCAACCCCAAGGGGAAAATCGTTTTGAGCAGATGGAGCTTTCGTTTCATGAGCGGGTTCAAGCAGGTTATACTGCCTTGTTACGCGCGGAACCAGGCAGATGCATGGCCGTCGACGCAACCCAGCCCATTGAAACCATCGCAACCTCAATTCAAGAGAAAATCATGGAACGCTTTTTTTAATTATTCTCCATATAAAAAACATTGCCATACCTGGCCTCTAAATTTAATTTTTCAGTTTTGTAGCGTTTTTCCAAGGTTTCCAGCTCTTTAGCATATTTTTTCTCCAATGCCTCCAGCTCTTGTTTTTTTCTGACTTCCAAGTATTTCTCTTCTTGAGTTGGTAGCTCCCTACCTTCTTCTTGCCAGCTAGGGGTGATCTTTCCATTGAGCACCGTAAGCCCTTCATCCTTACTTACCTCAATCAAGACGGGCTCACCCTGTTTAACGCAGCGTTGTTTTGCGGGTTGCTTACTATCCAATTCTTGTATCTCTATCGGGTTAAATCCTTCTTTGCACAAACCATTTGAAGAAATCGTCTTGAGCAAAAAACTCCGTTTTTTCTGAAAAGGCCCCACGCCCTGGTTCCAAAAAACTTTATGAGGCAGAAGGTTGGATTTGCCCTGAATAAGTTGCTCAGCTTGATCAGATTTTCCAGCAAAAGCAGGTTGAATAAACCTCAGATTTTCAAAGTTAAACAAGAAAGAAAGTGGCTCTGAGGTGGTTGATTTTGATGGCTCAAACACAGAAGGATCCATAATAGTAGGACGTTGAGGTTTTTTCCTTCCTTTTTGATGGTAATAAGATTCAACACGATCTTTTTCAATATTATTTAGCTGTGGCTGTGGTTTGGGAGGTGGATCGTTGCGCGGCTCTGGCCTTCCAATCTCCATAGGCTTCATATCGGTTTCTTGAATTTTGGGCTTTTCTTCAGGTTTCGACGTTTCTACCGAAGGTTCAGCATAAGACTCTTTGTATAATGTGAATGGTTTTGTACCCTCTTTAAATTTATAAACGGCCATAACTCCAGATTCAGCTTCCGCCACAGCTTCATGTTGCAGCATTAATCCTGAAAAAATAAAACACAGGGCTTGAAAGCAAAAACATCCCTTGTTTTTCATAATCCACCTCTTTTCAATGGGTTAATGATATATTTCATGATGTCGCGTCAGCCTTTAAAAAAAGGTTAAACCACTAAACGGGTTCTATAGAATGTGTCTGATAAAAAATATTTCATAGGTTTGTCATTTTCAGCCATCTTTCACCACAAAAGTACCCATTTGTCATTCCCGCGGAGGCGGGAATCCAGTCTACAGCACCTTTGCAGGCAAGCCTTCTATAAACCGCATTTTTCAGGTTTTATGCCATTTTTTTAAGCATTTTCCCTGGATTCCCGCCTCCGCGGGAATGACAAAGAAGGTAGGCAGGAAGGACAAATAAAGATGCTTGAATGACAGAAAAAAGTGGGGATATCTTTTACAAGACGCGCCCTATGGAAAATATTTAGCAACAACAGCTTCAACTTTTTCAAGATCTGCGTATTCTATGCGCTCAACAGAAGGCTTTTGGGTCGAATCTTTGGGGTAGCTTATTACAAAAGCTAAGGGAACTGACTCAAGCTTTGTCAGGGTTTTTTCTCGCAATTTAAATTCCATCAAGCGCTTCAAAGAGGCTTTATCGTCTAAGCAGGTTTCAAGCACCTCCTTAGGTAAGCCTTCTTCTTGGGCTATCTGCTTTAAAAATTCCCTTGGGTCTTGCAAATTGACCCATTCTTTTTGTTTTTCATAAAATGCTTTCCGAAGGGACTCAGATTTTTCTGGCTGACACCAACACAAAAGGGATGCCATCAAAGAAGGGCCGTCTGTTGGGTAATCCCTAGAAATAACCCGCAGCTTGGGATATTTTTCAAGCAAACTCCCCACCTTTTTGTGAAATTTCGCACAAGCATCACAGGAAAGCGAGGTGTAAACTACCACGGTGCAAGCTGTTGCTTCTTCGTTTCCCAATAGATGCTGAAATGGAAAAGGTGGATCTTGGTTCAACAATTGCTCAGCTTCCAGGGAAATCTCTGGTTCAGCCTTCGCTTTGAAGTTAAAAAAAAGCATGCTGCTGATCAATAATGCATATATAACAGGGTGCACAGGCCAAATCCTTTCGATTTTTTTTCTTTAATCCAGCGTGCTTCTCCCTTTCTTTTCTACAAAATTTTGCCTTTTTTGAAAAGCCATTTTTTATGACCCAAAAATTTGACACAAATCTGAGCAGGTGACTTTAAGCCTTCATATCATCTGAAATCCCACAAAACCGCTTGAAAAAATTTTAAAATGGCACTAGAGTGTTCGACTAATAATTTTAATAAAAAATTTATTTTTAACGAGATGGTTGCGCTCTTGAATCAGATTAAGAAAATTCTTATTACAACCCTTGGATATAACCGTTTGCAGGACGAATTGCGTTTTTTAAAAACTATCGAAAGATATAAGGTGATTCAGGCTATTGCTGAAGCTCGCAAGCATGGTGATTTGTCTGAAAATGCTGAATATCACGCTGCGCGAGATCGCCAAGCCTTCGTAGAAGGTCGAATTATAGAGTTGGAAGACAAAATCTCTAGGGCTGAGGTGATCGATGTTTCTAAATTATCAGGGGTGCGCGTGCGGTTTGGGGCCACGGTTACCCTTTTTGACGAAGACACCGAAGAAGAGATCACTTATCAAGTTGTAGGCGAGGACGAGGCTAACATCAAAGAGGGCCTTCTGTCTGTTTCTTCACCTTTGGCTGCATCTTTGATAGGGCGGGAAAAGGGAGAAGTTTTCGAAGTCTCAACCCCTAGAGGAGGCAAATCTTATGAAGTCATTTCGGTTGTTTTTAAGTAAGCTTGTCTTGAAAGCCTCTGTCATTTGGTAATTTTTGCTGATCGTACCAAAAAAGGGGGATGCTTTGACCCAAAAAAAACAGGATGCTTTGCATAAAAAAATCTTACAATCCTCTTTTTGTCCTACCTGGTTTTTGGTTGATCAGCATAAAACAGGTACACGTAATCAGGGAATAGGGCTTTTAGAGGCCCTCGGTTTTTCTTACACGCTTTTTTCTTTGTCTGTCCATCCGTTGCTGAAAGCAATGCCGCGTTCTTTTTGGCCCCTACCTTGGGTTAGCGTTGAAGAGACTTCCCTGCCCTTAACCCCTCCCTGGCCCAACCTGCTTGTGGCTGGGGGAACGGTAGCAACCCTAGCGGCCGCTAAAATTCGAAAAGCTTCAAGGGGCCGTTGCTTTACCATCGCGCTTCAAAACCCCAGAATGGATTTAAAACAATTTGATTGGGTTATCGCGCCCCGTCACGACGCCCTAAAAGGTGATAATGTACTTGAAACCTGCGGTGCGCTCCATCGGGTAATCCCAGCACGACTTGCCCAAGAAACCTTAGAATTTCGAGGTGCTTGGGATTATCTCCCTCATCCCCTTGTGACGGTTTTGGTGGGAGGACCCAACCGCCACCTGACTTTTGGAAACAAAGAAGCCATAACCCTTGGGAAAGATTTAAAGCGCCTCCATGAACAAACCGGATGTGGTTTTTTGATGACCTGTTCCCGCAGAACGCCTTTAAAAGTACGACAAATTTTAGAAACGCTTGCTTCTGAAATTCCGCTTTTTTTGTGGAATGGAGAAGGAAAAACTCCTTATTTCGCTTTTTTAGCCATGGCAGATTACATCCTCGTAACTCAAGACTCTGTCTCAATGCTTTGCGAAGCGGCGGCAACAGACAAACCTATTTTCGTCTATCCGCTTCCAGGGACGGCATCAAAATTTGAAATTTTTCACCAGCACTTTTTTGAAATAGGCGTCAGCAAACCGTTTAAAGGTGAGCTTCACTTTTGGGCGCGGGCGCCTTTTCTGGAAACCCAACGGGTTGCTGAAATTGTTAAGCAGCACCTTGCAGATGCTTCCCTCCCATGTGCCTAGCACCAGCTTTGAACCCACCTCCCGTTGTTCTTTTAAGTGGCCCTACTGCCAGTGGTAAATCAAAACTAGCCCTTCAGATGGCGTCTCACATGCCAGTCACGCTGATTAACGCGGATAGCATGCAACTTTATGCAGGGTTGCCTCTTTTAACTGCGTCTCCTTCCCAGGAAGATTTAGTCCAGGAAGAGCATCGACTCTACCATGTCTTTCCCTATGATTTTCAGGGAGCTAGTGTCGCTTTATGGAAAAATCTTGCTTGCCAAGAGATTGAACGATCCTTCCAACAAGGAAAGATGCCATGGGTTGTTGGAGGAACAGGTTTCTACCTTAAAGCCCTTTCCCACGGAATTTCTGAAATGCCAGAAATTTCTCTACAGGCCAAGCAAGGCTTTCTTCAAAGAATTGGCCACCTTCCAACGGAAGCCCTTTATGAACAGCTTCAAAACGTGGACGGTTCTCTCGCCAGCTCCCTCTCACCTCAAGATAGGCAACGGATCTGCCGGGGACTTTTGGTCTATGAACAAACCCAAAAACCCTTAAGTTTTTGGCAAAAAGCCGACAAAAGCAAAGCGCCCTACCCTTTTTTACACATCCACTTGGCGCCCCCCCGCGCCATTTTAAGGGAAAGAACTCGAAAGCGTTTTGAAACGTCTTTGGAAGATATCCTTGCAGAAGTAGCATTGTTTTTAAAAAAGCCCCAGGCCCCACGCTCACCTTTAAGGCGCGCTGCAGGCTTTCAGGATATACAAGCGCACCTCGAAGGGAGCCTCTCCCTTATGCAAGCAAAAGAGCAGGCCATCACCCAAGTTCAGCAATATGCAAAACGGCAGGACACCTGGTTTCGACACCAAACCCACCCTGACCTTATTTTTGACATGGAACATCCTGAAAAAATCCCAGAGACGATTCTTTCTTTTTTTAAAGCTTTCCCTCAGGGGGGGAAAACAGCTAACACAGGTATTGCACAAAAGATCAGCAGTCTGCTATGATCTGGCTCTTAAGCCGTAGACCTATAAATTTGATTGAATGAGCCTAAAAACCCCCGTGATACAACCTGCTTTTTCAGCTCGCCCTCTGCAGATTGGGCCCATAACCCTTCGGGATAATGTGATCCTTGCTCCCCTGTCTGGTGTAACTGACATGCCTTTCAGGCGGCTTGTTAAGCGCTATGGTGCGTCGCTGGTTATTTCAGAGATGATTGCAAGCGAGGCGATGGTTCGCCACACACGCCAATCCATGCGGATGATCAAACACACCCCAGAGGAATACCCCATGGCGGTTCAGCTTGCGGGGTATGACCCCCAGGTGATGGCGGAAGCTGCTCGCCTGAATGTTGATTTAGGCGCTGTGATGATTGACATCAACA
>JBOFRK010000028.1:0-4355 GCA_051650945.1 Alphaproteobacteria bacterium | reverse complement strand
CTTGGATCAAGATCGCGCCTTCCTGGAAGAAGGGGCCGTATTCACAGACCAACTGATTGACGCATACATCAATCTGAAAAGGCAAGAGGTATGAGCCAATCTCCAACAGCGGCTGCAGTCACCGGAACCTAAGATTTATCAAAGTGTTTCAGAGCTACTCGCACAAATTTCCCCATTTCCTCCTGCTGATGATCCACTTTCAGATTCTTCTCCTAGCCCCAATATTGCACGAGCGACGCGCTTCGCACGTTCTTGTACTTTTAAGAGGGGAATCATTCGCCAGGGAGCTGGAAAAAAAGTCTCTACAACCATGCGATAAACGCGACGCTCAGAAGGGATTTTCGCAACACCCTCTACGTGAAGTCGAGCAATTTTTTGGCTTTCTAGGAGGTATTCACTTATAACACTTATATCAATCCCAGGCTTTCCATTAAAATCAGCTGAAAAAAGCTTGAGAAACTCAAGAGGAAGCCCAGGATGCTCTGCAGGTTTCATTAAAAAAATGTACCAAGGGTCTGACAAAGAGGATACAGGGTAATATCCCAGAGAAAGCCTCGCAAACTCGAGTTCTGAAACCGTAAACAAAAAAATTCCTGGAACTTTGAGCAAATAATCCGCAAGACTCTGTGGACCTGAAAGCCCTTTTTTAAATATTTTATTGATAGAACCATCTTCAAAACGTTGTTTTATATCCTCTTCAAGCAAGCCTTCCGTTGAGGCCAAATTTCGAGATAATTCATTTAAATAAACAGCGATGCCTTGTTTTTCATTATTGTCAAAAAGATTAAAAGCTAACTGGGTACGTTGCGCGCACGCTAAATAAACATTTTCAGGAAATTCTTCTGATTTAGAAGACATTTTTATATCTCGTACGTTGTTGTCTCTTAAAAAAAAGCTGAGTTCAGGCGTAAAAGAATCTTCTTGGCTTAGTACAACAGAGTAATTACCAGGAAATTTTTCAATCAAGGATTTAAAATTTTCTTTTGCTTTTTTCTTCATGCAGTCATTTAAAGAGCGTTTATTTCTCTCAAAAAAAAGTTTATTTTTTGACAATAAGACACCATTCATTGAGCTATCATCAAAAGGGAAGGAGTCGTCTGTTTCAAAAGCTAATACCTCAGTCGCTTTTTCCCAAGTGATCTCAGTCGTACCATCCAAAAAACTATAAAATTGTACTTCAGATCTTTGGTTGAGACGTAAATAGTCTATCCTATCATCGCCAAAGTCCCCTGAATCGCCATAACGAGGAATAGATAGCCTAAAAGAATCCAGTTCTGGCATTATCTTGAAAATATTCTCAATTGGGCATGAGGCTAATTCTTCAAGACAAATTTCTGGTTCTGCAAAGGTAAAAAGTTTCAAACGAGAAAATTTGCTTGTTCGTTTAGCAAGCCACTCGATTCCCAAGGATCGATCTAGTTTAGAAATGTAAAAAATAGAATCAGATTTCTCAGGGTCTGGGCTTTCGCTTTCAATGCCTGTAACATCCACGATAGCTCTATAACAGGAAAGAATAGAAAGTTTTGTGATATTATCAGGAATGCAATCTGCTTCTGGAAAATTCTTATCTGCAGGATCTTTCAGAAATCCAACATCTGAAATAAATAGCTCTTTTAGATCAGGAAGAGAGGCCTTTATTTCTTTTAACAAATCCCCCTCCATAAAGGACGAAACAAACGAAAGCTTTTCTATTTTTCCTGGGCAGAGCGAGCAAAGCTTCACCAATGTGTCAGTATCAATAACAGTATGAGAAAATTCAAAACTTTTTAGGTTGGTTAAGTAAGGCAAAGAATCAGGGGAACATATTTTTTGCAAAAAAGATGCTCCAAGTTGCTTCCAAGGAAAATTGTCAAAAACAAGGTGCAAGACTTCCGCTTTTTTTAGTTCTTCAAGGATTTTTTTTAAAAAATTGTCTCGGTGCACATCAGGAATTTGAAATTTTTTTTTTTCGAAATGAGGCTTTAATGTCGAAAAATGAAACCCATCCATTCCCTTGAATGAAAAAGGAAGATTCGTGCTGACGACCAACCTATCATTAATATCCGCTGGTCTGTATGTTTTAACTGCCCAAGTTTCCTGAACATTTCCAATATTTTTAAAATAATCGAGGCGCACAAGCCTCGAAGGTGAAACGAGCACACTTATGGCGGGAAAATAGGAGAGAAAAAAAATTGATGCCCATAAAAAACTTCGTATACTCACTATAAACTCCCCAAACTTCAGTGAAAAACCTCAGACTTCTATTTAATACCTTTCAAAAAGCCGAGAATCACTCAGCGACTTTCTTCTGCTCGAACGGAAAGTAGAAGAATCTTTCTTCAAACTATTCGAGGACAAAGTAGCGTCGTCAAGAGATCTTGCTTTCTGCGCGTTTGGCTTTTTTAAAAAATAATCTTCCCCAAAAAATAAGTTCCCACAAGAAGCCGAAAAATTATAGGCAGGAGACGTGTTTTGAGACTCATCCGCTCCATCGTGCAAAGCAACAATTGAGAGATCTCCAGCTCCACGAAAATGCATGACTCTAGCTAAGCGTTCTATACGGATCTTTCGCATTGATTTAAAATTTCTCTCTCCTCCATCAAAATTTGACACGAATGACTCTTCCGCGTTAAGTAACATAGGTAAACCTTGCCCGACAGCGCTACCCGCGCTTGAAGAAGAGGTTACGACGATAAGCGGAGTTCGAGAGGTTTGAGTTGCTGCATCTGCCGTCCTTGGAGGGGCTTGCAAAGGTGTTTGAGGTATTCTAGCAGCAAATATGCTGATGGACATGGGTTCTGGCTGCTTTATGTTTTCAATATTTGATTCCTGTCGAGTACCAAAAAATGTTGTACCTAGGGCCTCAACAGGCTGCACATCAGACAAATCCTGTACCAATCTCCTAGAAACAGTCTCACCTGATGTACCGACAGGTTCCTCTCCATCTTCTTCTTTGTGTTGCCCAATAAATCCTTGAGATTCGAGTTGTGAAAACGCTGAACGTTCTGAAGGCTCTTCTGAAAAAAGAAAAGGAAAATCGGTGCCCTCAGCTTTAGTTCTGCGACGAGAGCCTCCATTTGAAAGAGGAGCCACAGCTCCGCCCCCGCTTCTTACAGCGGCGCTCCTTTGAAAAGGAGATATTTCATTAAAAAACCTGATTTTTCCCGGGATTGGGATGCTAAAAACTAAGAACAGAATTGTAAAAGCGCCAAAAACCTGCGTTGAGTCCACCATAACACCCCCCCTTAAAGTTGTTTCGTCTGTAAACTGAAATTACATGTTAAATTATAGTAAAAAAAACATATTATCAATTATATTTTTAATAACAATATAAAAAATAAGCATATTTTTTCTTTTTTTTAAATAAAAAGTACAATTACAACAGATTATTGTATTTTGTTTTTCAATCAAATGGCGCCTCTCAGTTTCTAAAACAAATACAACTTGACGTATAGCTTGAAGAATGGCTTGTATAATCTTAGAATTTTTAGATAATCAATTGGTTTGCGCACGATGGCGTTATTGGTTCAGAAATTTGGGGGCACTTCCCTTGCAGATTTAGAGCGCATCCATCATGTGGCGCAACGCGTTGCCCAAGCTTACAATCAGGGATGCCAGCTTGTGGTGGTGGTCTCTGCTATGGCGGGCGTCACCAATCAGATGGTTGGGTGGCTGGGAGAAGCGTTTCCAGGGAGCTTCGCAACCCAAGCCGCTTCTGATGTGGTGTTGTCTTCTGGAGAGCAAATAACCTGTGGGTTGTTGGCTCTGGCTTTGCAATGCTTGGGGTTGCCCGCAAAGACTTGGCTGGGCTGGCAGATTCCTATCCTAACGGAAAAGATTCACGGTAACGCAGAGATCATTGATATCCCGGCTGCCAACTTAAGAGCTTCCTTGGATGCAGGTGGCATTGCTGTGGTGGCAGGCTTTCAAGGGGTCACCTCGGATGGTCAGATCACAACCCTTGGCAGGGGTGGATCTGATACAACCGCTGTTGCTTTGGCGGCCTACCTGCAGGCAGAACGCTGTGATATTTACACAGATGTAGAAGGTGTTTATACGGCAGACCCCCGTCATGTTCAAGGTGCGAAAAAGCTTGAAACCCTCACTTATGATGAGATGCTTAGCCTTGCTTCTTCTGGCGCTAAAGTGCTTCACCCCCGCGCTGTTAAATTTGCAAAAGACTATCGCGTGAATTTGCGGGTGCTGTCTAGCCTCCACACTGCACCGGGTACGTCTATTTCATCTGCAACGTCCGCCAGCAGGTTTATCAGCGGCATCACCCATGCGTTGGATTATGTTCAAGTTTGCCTTCAGGGGCTCTCATCAGATTGGCATTTTGGTTTGCTAGAGGAGCTGTTTTCCACCCATGGATGTTT
>JBOFRK010000027.1:0-4839 GCA_051650945.1 Alphaproteobacteria bacterium | reverse complement strand
GTTAGCCCACGAGATATGATCACCATCATCCAAAATATTGCCGCATCCGGCGCACTCCAAGCACAAATAGAGGTTCGTTAACATGCTTTCAGTCACCCCACCTTCTCCAGCCCTTCTTTATGAAAAAACAGAAAACCTTCTAGGGGGGCAGCTTGCCCAAATGATTCGTCCTCTTTTCGATTGTTTCGAAGAGGAAGGCCTATTCGGCGCCTCTTCGCATGCCTCCTTTGTCACCTACGTGCTGTCAAAGGAGATGGGCAAGGCTTTAGCTGAATCTTCTAGCTTTGAGCCTTTTGTTGAAGAATTTTCTGAGAATTTTACGAAACAAGGAAAATAGGTCCCATGGAAATGAACACGTTGCCGGAAAAATTATCCATTTTACAAAAAGAGATCCTGGAAATTTTTCAAGAAGAATATCAGATGATGGCTCTGGAGAAAGTAAAAGGCTTAGAAAGCCTTCAGTCAAAAAAAAGAGACCTTTTTCAAGCTTACGCAAATTTATTGCAAGAACTCGTAAAAAATCCTCAACCTTTTGAAACTATGGGGCTTGAGGAGAAACGGGCGTTGGCAGAAGCAACCACTTATCTAGCGGATCAAACAGAATTGAACCAAACGCTGCTCAAAAATTTTTTACAATCCAAGCAAGCCAAATTTGAGTCTGTCATGGAATTAATGAAAAAATCTGCCCAAGAAACACGGTACAGTTCATTGGGCGATTTGACTTCTCCAACACCATCTTCCCCCTTTTTCGGAATTCAAAGGAGCCTTTAAATGTTTTCTCTGGTTACAACAGGTCTTAAGCTTGGAACTAAGCTTTCAGACGAACATAATGTCAACACCGCCTCCTCACAAGACCCAGATTTTTGCAGGCACGAAATGCAAGGAAAAACGGTGACAGCCAGCGGAAGGGTAACAGGTGTTACAGGAACCATTCCTAAACGAGCTATCGATACACAGCTCCATAAAGCCTATAAAAATCAGAATAGTTCATTTGAGGGAACCCAAGTTCCAGCGCTTTATTTCGAGAAGCTTCAACCCACATTGGGAAGATTTGCTGGGGAAGACAATCTATCGAACTATGTGACGCAAGTTCTTACATCCCTAGACGCTTTGGCGAGGAGGCCTGACGACATTGGTTTAATCCAAGGCGTTGTAATTAGTTCCCAAACCCTTGCAGCATCTGTGCGAGAAATATCCAACAAAATACAATCTCTTCGCTCAGAAGCTGACCAGGAAATTTACAAAAAAGTTAATGAGCTGAAGGCTCATCTAAAAGAATACGCAGATTTAAACAAACAAATTAAATTGCTTTATGATAAAAACCCCTTAGATCTTCAAAGCAAGCGAGACGCTGTTGCTTTCGAAATTTCAAAATATTTGCCTATTGTGGAATGCAATGAGCATAGCGGCGGATTTTCTTTATACTGTGATGGTCACCTTCTCGTACATGATAATTTCATAGCGGAAATTTATTTTGAAAACACTGCCTTCATTTCTGCTTCATCAACGAATTTAAGCGGGATTAAAATTGAAGTTTGTGATGTCACAAATGACCTTAAAAAACTTGGCCTAGGAACCCTTGGAAACCTTTTGAAAATGCGGGATGAGACACTACCAAATCTCCAGGCAGAACTGGACGAGTTTGCCTATGTTTTGCGAGAATGGATGAATAAGTATCACAACAATGGAGCATCCTATAATTTACAAACATTAAAAATTGGAACTCAAATTCTCCCAGACGGAGGAGCTACTGTTCTGACCAATCCCCAAGGAATCATGAGAATTGCAACTATTAATCAAACCACAAAAGCGTTGGTTGACGTTTTAGACCTTGATTTAAGCACTTGCGTCACGCTACAAGATGTTTTTGATGCCATCAACGCCGTTGCGTCGATGAACGCATCGATGACGCCAGAAAATAAAGTAAAGCTTGAGAGCATAGACCCAAATTGCAGCATTGCCGTTGTCGATCTTGATCCTCCTTCCAGCGTTGAGAGCACAGATGGCAATACACTCTCCCTTTCACATTTTGTTGGGCTTCAAGATTTTTTTGTAACGCCAGATTTTTTGAATGGTGTTCGATCTGCTGGCATTGCAAATGTTTTTGATGTTAACCCTTATTATTCAGAAAACCCAGAATTTACAGAATGTGGAACGCTTTCAAGGCTAGCTGAGCCAGATTATGGAGATGGTATTGCCGTTGAAAAGAGCGACGCAGAAACGATCCAAGCGATGCAAGATTTATCTGAGAAAAAGGTCACTTTTGAAATAGCAGGCTTCCTGCCAAAGTTTGATGGAGATACCCTTTTAAATTATGCTCAAAACATAATAGAAGATTTCGCGATTCAAACTGATAAAGCTGTTTCTATATTTGAGTGTGAGCGAAGCCTGTTTGAAGACCTAGAAGAAGACGTCAAAAATTTTTCCCAGCCCAACATTCAAGATGAAATGCAAGAGCTGCTCTTCTGCCAGATGTACCTTCAATCTCTGATGGGAGTTTTCAATATTTTAAGAAGTAATAGCGATCTCATCTCTCGACTCCTGATGAACGCTTAATGAAAGGAGCTTAAAGCCATGTTTCATGTTTCAACTAGACACACCTTTGACAGTCTTCAACGTCAAAACGCAAAAAAACAGACAGAGCTCTCCAATTCTGTTGTAAAAATTTCAACAGGTTACAAGGCAGAAGAGTGGGGAGAAGCTCCCAAAGAAACAAAGATAGTTCTTTCATCTTTTGCTGAAAAAGAAATAGGGCTTTCCTTCGAATCGCTTAACCAAAGATCTCTGCTTACAGAATTAAAGCCCTACGAAATAGCCATAAACCAGGCCAACCAAGTTTTAAAAGATTTTTTTGTATTGTGTAAGGGAGCTAATAACGCCGCTGTCGACAGTACTATCAGTTTCCCAGAGCGCCTACAACAATTAGAATACCAGTTAACTGTATTACTAAATCAAAAAGATGTTTACGGAAATTATATTTTTGCCGGAATCCGAACGGATCAAAAGCCTGTAGACATGACAAATTATCCCCAAGATTACAGCCTAGAGCCCCAGATAGAAGACCCAAACAATCCTGGAACTTGGATTGATAATCCTGATTATATTAAAAACAGAACGTATTTTGATTATTACAAAGGCTCTGATGAGACCTTGAAAATCAAGCTAAAAAAAGAAACACAAAAAGTTGATTTTCGAATAAAAGCCAACCATGCGTGTTTTGAGAAAGCTTTCCGTGCTTTCCGGGGAGCAAGGCTGATTGACTTAGGCCCTCCCCAAAATGCCAAACACTTTGAGCCCGTTGAAGATATCTTGGTAGACGCCATTGCACAACTTAACGATGAGCTTCTCATCCACACGGGCCATATGGAACAAATTTTTATGGATGTTAATGAAGGCCTTTCAGATGAAATTAACGCAGCGAAAAATTCTTGGGGAGATATAGCAGGACAAGATATTTTAGATGGTCTTCAAGATTATCAATTGTTAAAAGTGGCCATCATGATCAACAATGAGCTTACCTTTAACACGATCAAATTTTTGGAAGATTTTATAAAATCTATCCCTTAAACTTCAAAAACCTGTGGAGAACAATGGGGTAAATTGGGGATAAAAAAAAATTAACAATCTCCTCAATATAACCCACATTTTATCCACAGATTTTTCTTATTTTTAAAAAAAATCCACAGGCTGTGGATTTTTTCTCTGTTCTCTCGAAATAAATAGCTTTAAGGTGATTTGAACACGTGGTTAAACGTGTGGAAAAAAAAAGCTCCACACATTCCACAGAGATACACAACCATTACCGCCTTTTTTTATTCTTTTTTATAAAAGTAAAAAAATATGTATCACATGGGTTAAACGAAAAAAGATGCTTTCTAAGACCATTCTTAACCCTTTTCAAAAAAAAGTTTTAGGATCTACTCCCATGTGGTTTATGCGCCAGGCTGGGCGCTCTTTGCCAGAATATGTAAACCTGCGAAGCCAGTTTCCAGATTTTATCTCCTTTTGCTTAAACCCTGAGGCGGTCTGCGAAGCAACGCTTCAACCCATACGTCGATTTAAGATGGATGCGGCGATTCTTTTTTCAGACATTCTACTTCTTCCCTCAGTATGTGGTCAAAACGTAACGTTTAAAGAAAAGCAAGGCCCCTGTTTATCTCCTCTCAAAACATCTCATTTTCTGGAACAAACATTTGAATCCATAGAAGAAAAGCTTGAGCCAATTTTTGAGGCTATCCACCAAATACAGATAAAACTTCCTGAAAAGGTTGGGTTGATTGGGTTCGCTGGAGCTCCCTGGACGGTGGCGCTTTATATGCTGGAACAGGCGAGTTCGAAAGATTTTCACCAGGCAAAAGGTGCTATGTTTAAAGATGTTAACCTGTTCCAGCAGATCCTGGATCATCTCACGTTGTTGACAGCACGCTACCTAGAACGCCAAATCCAATCCGGAGTTCACGTGATTCAGCTTTTTGAAAGCTGGGCGAATCTGGTGCCTGCTCCCTTTTTTGAGCCTTGGATTTTAAAGCCTACCCAACAGATTTGTCGTTTTATAAAATCTCACTATCCAGCGGTTCCCATCATTGGCTTCCCGAAAGGGGTTGGAGTTTTCGCTCTCAAAGCTTACCAAGCGGCTACCCAAGTAGATGGTTTATCCGTTGATTTTTCAGTTCCTTTGGAAGAGGCGAAACAGATTCCCTGCGTTATTCAGGGGAATCTAGACCCGTCTTTGCTATTAACAGGTGGCAGCCTTTTAAAAGAACAAACAAACCTCATTCTCAAGACCATGAAAAAAACCCCTTTTATTTTCAACCTGGGTCATGGCATGCTACCCCAAAC
>JBOFRK010000026.1:0-3718 GCA_051650945.1 Alphaproteobacteria bacterium | reverse complement strand
TTATTGAAAGGCTTTTGGGCCGAATCAAAGAGAATAAGAGAATCGCCATGCGGTTCGATAAACGCGACACGATGTTCCTTAGCTTTATCGCACTGGCTCTTCTTAAGGCTTACAAATTATTTTGTTAACAGTGCCATATAGGTCTGAAAACGAAGGTAGAACAAAACGCAAAGGCTCCCAGCAAAGAGGCTGTAAAGCCTGTCGCCTTGGGGAAAAATAGCTCATTTAAGAATACTGCCATGTGCACATAGAGCATCAAATCAAAATATTCGAGAAACGTGCCTGCTTGCAACAGAGCCGTTGATTCTTTTTGCTGAATCGTAAGAGATGAAAAAAAGCCCATTGAAACCTTCCAAAATTTTTTTCTAAAAAGTAAAAAAAAAGATATAAATGTCAATTTTTTTTAGTTAATTTTATAAAAAAATTTATCAAAGGCGAGGGGGCAGATAAATCATAGGATCATCAAATCGTCAAATAATATTAGAAACGCTCACACTTCCTCGCACCAAACCTCAACATGAGATTTGGTGTTAATCATCCTTTTCTTTGCACAGGATTAAGTTTAACTTTCTCCCTGGGCTTTGGTAAAGCTGATCTGGTTATCAAACAAAAAGAGTTTTTCCAGATGAACCCATTGGTGCTCTTTGCTCAAACCTGCTAATAGGTCCAGCAAATTTTTATCTGTGAGGGGTTGTTTTTCATCCCGTCTCACCAATCGACAGCAGAACGTATCGACTAAATCTGGCAATGCCATCCCTCCCAGCATTGGGTAGACCACCACCCCACGGTTGGCTACAAACTTCAGCTTCAGTGGGCTTGAAGCACACATCGCTTCCATGCTTTTTGCGATGGCCGCGGGCTCTAAGTTAGATCCAAGAAACACGTCTAGCCCAATCAGCTCTTGTTTGATGGCTTTAGGCTCAAATAGTTTTGGAGAACTCGCAGCCTGCTGGAGAGGTTTATAGTCCCTTGCTTTCCAGGAAGAAGAGGTCTTTCCAAGGTTACGGATAACAGCTTGGGTAAAATCTGTCGTGCTGACTGAGCCTGCGTCTCCCATCACGTCTCGTGTAAAAACTTTTTGCTCAAGGGTTGTGAAAAGCGCGTTTTCAATGGCATCTGCGGCTTTAAATTCTTGGATGTGGCGCAATAACATGACCCCTGAAAGCAACATAGCCGTTGGGTTAATCACATTCTTTCCAGCAAAAGCGGGAGCTGAACCATGGACCGCCTCAAAAATCGCAACGTCTTTACCGAGGTTGGCGCTGGGCGCAAACCCAAGGCCCCCCACCAGGGCTGATCCTAAATCGCTTAAAATGTCACCATTCATGTTGGTCATGACAACGACATCAAACTGTAGGGGCTCTTTCACCATTTGGTGAGCGCAATTGTCCACAATGATGTGTTCTGCTTTAATGTCTGGGTACGCTGGGGCGATGCTCTCAAACACCCGCTTCATCATCCCTTCTGTCATCTTCAAAATATTAGATTTCGTAGCGCAATGAACGGTTTTGCGGCCCTCTGCCCTGGCAAGCTCAAAAGCGAGACGGATAATCTTTTCACAACCTTTTCGGGTGATCAACTTTAATGCTTGGGCAACATCTGGGCTTTGCATATGCTCCACCCCTGCGTAAAGATCTTCGATATTTTCACGGACTACCACAAAATCAATCCCCATACCTTGGAAAGGTGTTGGAATGTGGGGAAGCTCTTTCACCGGGCGAATATTACCATAGGTTTCAAAAACTTTGCGCAGGGTCACGTTTGCGCTCTTTTCACCATAGCCTATCGGGGTCTCAAGGGGGCCTTTTAAGGCAACTTTATTACGTTGAATCGAATCAAGGGTTTCTTGGGGAACACCAGATGAGAGACCTTTTTTAAAAACCTCAGCCCCTGCCTCACAGATCTCCCAATGAATTTTCACGTCCGTTGCTTCAATAATTTGTCGCGTAGCGGTGCTAACTTCGGGCCCAATGCCATCTCCAGGGATCAATGTGATGGTTCTAGCTGTGGTCATGATTTCCCTCCTTAACGTTTTTAAATCGCGGGCCTCTGTTTCATGTTGGTGACTGACGCCTCTTGTGCGATATTGTACACGATCTTTTCTGCAAAATCCCTGGGATTTTCTTGAGGGCTGTTATACGTAGCGAAAAAAAACAAACAAAGTAGAGTGGTTTGTTTAGAAAGGAAAAATTAATCCTGGAGCTTTAACGAGCCCATACGTCTACCGACGCACGCTCCCTATCGTTTTCCCAGGCTCCTGCTTTGTTCGTCAAATCCCAAAAAGTTTTTTCGTTTATCGCTTTAAGTTGAGACTTATATTTTTCAAAAATTTCAATAAAATCAATGTTTATTTTTTCGCTGTCTTCAAAGTCTACCAATACAAACCCTTCGTCATTTTCATCGTCCTTCGGAAGATTCATCTCTTTTATCTGGCAATCTAATATCGTAAATCCTTCTTCTTCTGTATCTGGTGCGCAAATCGCGGCAGGAGCATGAAAGCTTATGATGGGCTTATTCTAAATGGATACGATCGCTACAGAGTTTTTCACTCAAGGGATGAATTTGTCCGAGAAAAGTGTCACGTGAATGGAATCGAAAGCTTTTGGAGTTTTGCTAAAAGACGACTCGCAAAATTCAATGGATTAACGGATAAAAACTTCCTCTTGCACCTCAAGGAGTGTGAGTTTAGATTCAATCACAGAGACCAGAAAAATCTCCTACCACACTTTGGAAAATGTGGAAAAACTAGGGCATGTCGACATTCATTTTAAGAGAATATAGATAGCAGCGATATGCACAAAGGAGAGGAAAGCTATCGCAAGTTTATCATAGCGAGTTGCAACCCTTCTAAAGTGCTTGATTTTATTAAACATCCTCTCTACAAGATTGCGTTCCTTGTAGAGGTCTTTGTCATAAGTTCTTAGCGATTTTTGCATTGATCGTGGAGGAATGACGGCTTCAGCTTTTCCTAAAGCCTCGACAACGTAATTGGCATCATATCCCTTATCCCCAAGAAGAGCCTTCATTTCAAAACCTTCAATCAGATCCAATGCCTTCAAATAGTCTGATTTCTGACCAGCTGTAAGATAAAAGCGCAAGGGGTTTCCTAAGGCATCACATGCTGCGTGAATCTTCGTAGTGAGCCCGCCGCGGGATCTTCCCAACTCTTGTTCTTGCGGTCCCCTGGCTACATTTTTTTCTTGCACCAGCTGCGTGCTGGTGAGCCCTGATAAGTGTCGTATCTATCATGACCCATTCCGTATCAGCATCAGACGCAAGCGTATTAAAAATCATCTGCCAAACACCAGCCTTGGCCCAGCGTATGAATCGTTTATGGACGCTAGACCATTTTCCATACTCGGGAGGCAAAGCTCCCCACGCCGCTCCACTACGCGCAACCCACATGATTGCTGATATAAACTTTCGATTGTTTAAAGCTGTTCTTCCAGGGTCTGATTTTTTACCAGGCAAGCTATCCTTGATTTTTTCCCACTGATCGTCTCTTAGATCCTACATTCTCTTCTCCTTTTATTATGGAGAGGTTATTCTATCATTTTTTAAATTAAATGTCGACACGTCCTAGGGCGTGTCCTCAATTGAGCCAAATGATTGCGGAAGCCAATTGAATAGCGCCGAGGAAGTTGGTAGCTGTTTTGTCATAACGTGTTGCAATAGCACGGTATTGCTTGAGTTTTGAGAAGAAATTCTCCATCAAGTG
>JBOFRK010000025.1:0-3539 GCA_051650945.1 Alphaproteobacteria bacterium | reverse complement strand
CAAGCGCGCCAACACGTCGCCAGCCTTGACAGCGCTTCCATTTTCAACGTTCACAATGGCATCCACGGAGAGGAAATAACGGGCTTCTAAGCCGTTTGCAAAGGCCAAAGCGTTACCTTTATTATCCCGAAGCACAATCCGGGGTTTAAGATCAGTTCCACGAGAAAACTGTCTCCAATCCGAAACCACGTGCTTGGAGATTCCAGTAGCCTCATCAAAAACCTCTTTCAAAGAGACGCCTTCAACCAAGTCTACAAAATGAACAATACCGTCACGCTCTGTAATCACTGGCACGGTATAAGGGTCCCACTCTGCCATTTTTGCACCTTTGGTAACGACAGCTCCCTCATCCACAAAAAGCTTTGCCCCGTAAGGTACACGATAACGAGAGCGCTCCCGCTCTTGAGAATCTAAAATAACAAGTTCCGTGTGACGGCTCATAACAATCGACACACCCTCACTGTTTACAATGGTGTTACGATTTTTAATCCCGACCACACCGTCTAACGTTGCTTCTGCAAAAGATTCTTCGGCTGAACGCTGGGCTGCTCCACCAAGGTGGAACGTCCGCATGGTAAGCTGAGTCCCAGGCTCTCCAATAGACTGGGCAGCAATCACGCCGATAGCCTCGTTTTTGTTCACAAGGGTTCCCCGGGCCAAATCGCGACCATAACATTTTGCGCAAATCCCTGTCTCAGATTGACAGGTCAAAACAGAACGAATTTTAACAGCATCAACGCCTGTTTTTTGAACTTGCTCAACTTTTGCCTCGTCAATGAGCTCACCATCACGAATCAAAATTTCGTTTGAAACAAGATCCATAAGATCTTCTGCTGCGGTACGCCCAAGGATGCGATCCCCCAAAGAGGCGATCACTTCTCCCCCTTCAACAACAGGGCGTATGGAAAGCCCCTGGCTTGTCCCGCAATCAAGCTCGGTAATCACACAATCTTGAGCAACATCAACAAGCCTGCGGGTTAAATACCCTGAATTTGCCGTTTTAAGGGCTGTGTCTGATAATCCTTTGCGAGCTCCGTGGGTTGAGTTAAAATATTCAAGGACCGTCAAACCTTCTTTAAAGTTCGAAATGATAGGATTCTCGATAATTTCCCCGGACGGTTTCGCAATCAGGCCGCGCATCGCTGCAAGCTGACGCATCTGAGCCGCAGAACCTCGCGCCCCCGAATGGGCCATCATGTAAACGGAATTCATCAATTTCCCTGGCTTCACCTGAGAAATTTCATCCATCATTGCATCCGCAACTTTTTCCGTGCACTTCGTCCAAGCGTCAGTAACTTTATTGTAGCGCTCCCCTTGAGTGATGAGGCCATCGAGATATTGCTGGCGATATTCGTTCACCAAATCCCATGTTTCATCAACCATCTTACCCTTTTCGAGAGGCACCACCAGATCATCTTTACCAAAGGAAACCCCAGAGATGGTTGCATATTTAAAGCCAAGCCCCATCAACTTGTCTCCAAAAATAACGACTTCTTTCTGCCCACAATGACGATAAACGATATCCAAAAGCTTCCCAATTTCTTTGGAAGTCAACAATTGATTGACCAAACTGTAGCTAATTTTTGAATGTTTAGGCAATAATTGGCCAAGAATCATACGACCTGGCGTTGTCTCAACCCGCTGAATGACTTCATTGCCTAATTCATCAAAACTGCTATACCTTGCAGTGATTTTGGCGTGAAGAGATAAAACCTCTTCAAATAAAGCCTGTTCGATCTCTCCAAGGGAAGCAAATGCCATCCCTTCCCCTTTTGCACCTTCCGTCATCAGTGTCAGGTAATATAAACCAAGCACAATGTCCTTCGAAGGCACAATAATAGGATTCCCGTTTGCAGGGCTCAAGATGTTATTGGTAGACATCATCAAGACGCGGGCTTCCAACTGGGCCTCAATGGAAAGGGGCACGTGAACTGCCATCTGGTCGCCATCAAAATCTGCGTTAAAAGCCGCGCAAACCAATGGATGTAACTGAATCGCCTTTCCTTCCACCAAAAGCGGTTCAAAAGCCTGAATTCCCAAACGGTGAAGCGTCGGTGCACGGTTCAAAAGAACTGGGTGTTCCCGGATCACTTCTTCTAAAATGTCCCAAACTTCCGGACGCTCTTTTTCCACCATCCGCTTCGCGGCTTTTATGGTTGGAGCCAAACCATATCGCTCTAAACGTGAATAAACAAAAGGCTTAAACAGCTCCAGCGCCATTTTCTTCGGCAAACCACATTGATGGAGCTTTAACTCAGGCCCCACCACAATCACAGAGCGACCCGAATAATCAACCCGTTTACCTAATAGGTTTTGGCGGAAACGTCCATGTTTCCCCTTCAACATGTCAGACAGCGATTTCAAAGGCCGCTTATTGGCACCCGTAATAGGCCTGCCCCTGCGCCCGTTATCAAACAAAGCATCAACAATTTCTTGAAGCATTCGCTTTTCGTTACGGATGATAATTTCAGGAGCCCTTAATTCAATGAGACGTTTTAAACGATTATTACGATTGATCAGACGTCGATACAAATCGTTAAGGTCTGAGGTCGCAAACCGCCCACCATCCAAGGGAACCAAAGGCCGCAACTCAGGGGGAATAACAGGAACAACTTCTAAAACCATCCATTCCGGACGGGTATCCGATTGTATAAATGCTTCAACAAGTCTCAAACGCCGAGAAAGTTTTTTACGCCGCATCTCAGACGTTGTCGTAGCAAGTTCTTCCCTAAGAAAAATTTGCTCCTTCTCAAGCTCAATAGCCCGAAGCATCTCTCGAAATGCCTCCGCCCCTATAAAAGCTTGAAAAGCGCCCTCGCCGTAATCGTCTTGAGCACTGATATATTCCTCTTCAGTTAACAATTGATGTAATTTGAGGGGAGTTGTGCCAGGCTCTGTAACAATATAGCTCTCAAAATATAGAACTTTGTCCATTTCTTTCATGGTTAAGTCGAGCAAAGCCCCAATCCGGCTCGGCAACGATTTCGTAAACCAAATGTGAGCAACAGGAGACGCAAGCTCAACGTGCCCCATGCGTTCCCTACGCACTTTTGTCAGGGTTACCTCAACGCCACACTTTTCACAAATAACGCCACGATATTTCATACGCTTATATTTTCCACATAAGCACTCATAATCTTTAATAGGACCAAAAATCCTGGCGCAAAATAAACCATCCCGCTCTGGTTTAAACGTTCGATAGTTAATAGTTTCTGGTTTTTTCACCTCTCCAAAAGACCAAGAACGAATCTGATCGGGGCTTGCGATCGAAATACGAACCAGGTCAAAAGATTGGGGACCCGCAACTTGGCTAAAAACCGTTAAAAGTTTTTGCTGAGAAGTCTGCTTCTTTTGACGCGTCATCAAAACCTACCTTTTTCTTCGTAAAAAATCATATTGTTAACAAGGGCTTGCAGTCTAAAACACTACGCCTCTTGCTGGGAACATTCTACATTCAAAACAAGAGATTTGAGCTCTTTTATCAACACGTTGAAAGACTCAGGAACCCCAGATTCAAAGTTATCATCCCCACGAATGAT
>JBOFRK010000024.1:0-1124 GCA_051650945.1 Alphaproteobacteria bacterium | reverse complement strand
CAGCTTTCATAGCCTTGGAATTGTGCTTTTTTTTCCTGCAAAAAATGGGACGGATGGTAAGCATAGCGCGTGCCTGTCAAGTTGGGCACATGAAGTTTTTCCCAGAAGAAAGGCGCACGCTCCCCTTGAGGCGGCGTTTCCATCGTGTGGTGCAACCATCCATACCACGTGGGCGGAACCTTTGAAGCTTCTGCCATACCTTTATACAAGACCCAACGTCGCTCGTTATGCCAGCTGTGTCCCTTGCGGCGCTGACGGTAATAGCGATTCCCGAATACATCTTTTCCTACAAATCTTCCGCAGAAAAAAATCAACAAACGAAGCCCCAACATTTTTTTTCTTATCCCCCGCTTTTAAACAGTTCAATCCTCAAAAAAGGTTTCCTTGAGTATCTCATACAAGCTTTAGGTTTGTCTATCCTCAGATAGTGTGCGTTGAAAACCATCATAATTGATGAGGCGCTTTCCCAAGCTTTTCTCTAAGCTCAGTCCCTTTTTGATAGGAACCCCAGGCGTCCAAAATGCCTCGTCCAAAGACAGAGGGAGAAAGCAGAGCACCATCCATAGAAACGGTGCGCGCGCCTTCGCGCAAAAGGGATGCAATGGTTTCGCTTGAAAATTCAGGAAAAGCTTCCATCAAAAGGGCTGCTACACCCGCAACCATAGGGGTCGCCATCGATGTTCCTGAGAGCTTTCCAGTTGTTTCGTGGGAAGTGGGACCTGAAATTCCAACCCCAGGGGCTGTTAGAAAAAACGAGGCGTGAGATGAATCTCCAGGGTAACAGCTGAATGCTGCTTTTCGTTCGTGGGATTTTAGCATGCCAAAGGTTTCAACCTCATAGGCCCCAACGATGAGGAGTCGCCCTTCGACTTGCGGCCTTTCAGCCAGCTCTAATAAGCTTTTTCCATAATCAGTTTTAATAAGAGAGCTTGTATCATTTCCAGCAGCAACTACAACCAATTTATCTGCTTGAACGATGGCTTCTATAAGGTCTCGAACCTTGGGGCTGATAGCTCTATCGTGGAAGCTGAGCGCGATGGAAAGGTTGATGACCCGGGCGTTACTCTGGAGCACAAATTTAAACGCCCTCACAAAAGCCTCGTCCCCTTTTTGGGTTCCTAATT
>JBOFRK010000023.1:0-2398 GCA_051650945.1 Alphaproteobacteria bacterium | reverse complement strand
AACGCTGCAAAACCTGAAGAAATTGTGGTTTTTGGGAAAGACTGCATTCGGCTTAGCCATATTTTATCAGCCTTGCCTGTTGAAGAGCAGTTGCTTGAGGTTGGATAGAGCTTTTTTGCGTCGCTCTCTATTTTCGTTTTCCTGAGCTTTCCAGCAGTTGTATGAGAATCAAGATCATCGCCCCCAGGGTGATGGCTGTGTCAGCGACATTGAAAGCAGGAAAGTGGATTTCTTTTAAATGAAAATCAAGAAAATCAATAACCCCACTACAAAGAAGGCGGTCGATCATATTCCCTACGGCTCCGGCCATAATGCAGGTTAATCCGAATCGGGCCCAGGTGCTCTTCACGCCCCGATACCAAACCCCGAGAAAGATTAAAATGCTCAAGGAAATCGCTACCAACAACAACGTTCCTTCCCGAGATCCTGCGGGAAATAAGCCAAAGCTTACCCCTCTGTTTTGCACATGCACCAAATTGAAGAAAGAGGTAAGGACATGATGAAATGACCTGGGAATCCAAGCCAATATAGCCTGCTTGCTTGCTTGATCTAAAGCCAAGATACATAAAAAGATCCAGAAATCTTGTTTCCAGAAAGACCGCCCATGGGAGGTTTGGGAAACGGGCGAAAACACATGATCCCTCACAAATCGCCTTTCAAAGCGCTGAACTTTTTTACCCAGCACGCTGACCCCCTAGAGAAAAGGGCGCATAGGGAAGTTCCTTAGCAAGGGCATCGAGGGCTTTCAATGTTTCTAATAAGGTAGGCAAATGGCGCAGCGGAATCATGTTGGGACCATCACTGGGGGCTCGATCTGGATCTGGGTGCGTTTCAATGAACACAGCGGCTACCCCAATCGCCACAGCGGCCCTTGCGAGAGGCTCTACAAAATGACGCTCTCCGCCGCTTTTACCCCCTAGCCCCCCCGGCTGTTGCACAGAATGGGTTGCATCAAAAACCACGGGAAGCCCCGTTTGTTCCAAAATGGGGATGGCGCGCATATCTGACACCAGGGTGTTATAGCCAAAGCTGACGCCTCGTTCGCAAAGCAAAATCCGTTGGTTTCCAGCTTCCCAAGCTTTTTGGGCAATGTGGTACATATCCCAAGGAGCTAAAAATTGTCCCTTTTTGATGTTGAGGGCTCTGCCTGTTTGGGCTGCAGCTTGTATTAAATCTGTTTGGCGGCATAAAAAAGCAGGAATCTGGAGGACATCAACCACTTCAGCCACAGGCTTGCATTGGGCTACTTCATGGATATCTGTTAGGACGGGAATGCCAAAAGTCTCCCGGATTTCTGCGAAAATAGGGAGTGCTTGAGCCAGCCCAATGCCCCGCTGGCTTTGACCACTGCTCCGGTTTGCTTTATCAAACGAGGTTTTGAAGATAAGCCCCATCCCAAGGGCGCGTGTCATGCTGACCAATGCTTCTGCTACTTCCAGCCCATGGCTACGGCTTTCCAACATACAAGGACCTGCAATCAAGGCCAGCGGTTGTTGATTCCCCAACCGTACAGACCCAACCGTTACACAAGCATCTGGCAATACAAACGAGCGTTCCATCTACACCAGCCTTTCTTCCATTAATGCAGCGCCAATGAACGCAGCAAATAGAGGGTGCGCCTGAAAAGGGCGCGATTTAAATTCAGGGTGAAATTGCGCTGCTACAAACCACGGGTGATCTGGGCGTTCAATGATTTCTACCAACTCTCCATCTGGAGAAAGACCTGAAAACACAATGCCTGCTTTCTCTAAAGCGTTTCGGTAGGTTGTGTTCACCTCATAGCGGTGACGGTGACGCTCAAAAATCTCTTTCGTTCCATAAATTTCAGAAGCCTTTGAGCCAGGTTGAAGGTGACAAGCATAGTTCCCCAAACGCATGGTTCCCCCCATCCCTTGTCTTTGGTCATACACGTGTTTGCCGTCTGCCTTAACCCATTCGGTCAGAAGGGCTATCAACGGCTCTGGAGTTGGCCCAAATTCCGTCGAGCTCGCCTTGGGAAATCCTGCAAGGCTTCGCGCTGTCTCGATCAAGGCCAGCTGCATGCCAAAACAGATTCCCAAAAAAGGAAGTTTTTTCTCCCTTGCAAACCGAATGGTTTCCATAATGCCTTGGGCACCCCGTTCGCCGAACCCACCAGGAACAATCAGGCCATGGACATCCCCCAGCTGCTCTTGCAATTTTTTCTCAAGCGCATTTTCAGCTTCCTGTTCAAAGCATTCGCTGTTGATCAACTTCAAACGAACCGCTACCCGGTTTGCAATGCCGCCATGTACCAGGGCTTCAATCACAGATTTGTAAGCATCTGGCGACAGCACATACTTACCCACAAGGGCAACGGTAATTTCGCCCTCAGGCCGTTCAACAGCCTCTACAACTGCTTTCCAGTTGTCCAAAGAGG
>JBOFRK010000022.1:0-4950 GCA_051650945.1 Alphaproteobacteria bacterium | reverse complement strand
CTTGCGGCAACCCACATTCGTTGCCTTGCACTTTGGCTTAATGTCTCTTGACGACACTATCTAGGAAAAATCTAATGGTTCTTCAACTTTTTTCAAGCCCCAACAATCAATTTTTTAAATCTTATGTCGAGCTGGGGTTCAATTAAAGCGCCCAGGCGGGGTTTTTGAAAAAAAAGAAAAAAGCGCGAGGGGAATTTCCCTTCGCGCTTTTAGATTTTTTTCAATAGGGCTTTTAAAGCCCTATTATTTTACCGCCAAACTTGGTACCAAGCCTTCTTTACTTCGGCTTTTAGAGCAACTTTAGCTTGCTTTTGAGCTTTGGCTAGCTCTGTTTTCTCAATTCTTGCTGAAATCGTCTCAGGGACAATGAATTTCGTATCAAACCCCTGGGTCAATTTTCCGCTTCCATCTTGCTTAATTTGGTTAGAACCATAATGAATCGGTGCAACGGTTTCGCCGGTGAAAGTTGCTTTCCAACGAGCGAACCAACCTTTTTCTGCTATCTTCTCTTTAACACCTTCATTGGAGAAACCTGAGGCCATTTTTTGAACTTCAAACACGCTTTGCAAGGCTTCAAAACCGATGTGTCTGCCTTTTCCATAAAGGAAAGCCACCTCTTGAGGTGCGGATGTTTTCACAAAACCCATTTTTTGTGCCAACCACATGGCGCCAGCTGTTAAACCATAGCTATAACTGTTGCTTAAGTGCTCCACCGTGGAATCACCCGACATGAAGTAAACGGGGTCACTTTCAACAGCGTCTTGAATCACATTATGACGACCTACAAGCTTTTCAACTTGTTCAGCAGCTTCTTTGTCAAACACCAGCGCAGCCGACATTAAGTAGGCACGCACACGATTTGATTGAGCATTATTGTAATCACGCCCCCAAACAGTTTTTGCAAAATTGGTTGCGAGATCCGCGACAGCCAGCTCTCCCATAGCACCGCCCAAGCTGTGTCCTGTAACGGTAATGTGGAAATTTTTGTTTTCCTTGAACTGACCCAAAATCTCGTAGAGACCTTTTGTTGAGGAAAGATAACGCTCTGCGTTGCCTTTAGAGATTCTTCCGTTAAAGAGGAACGGGTTCTGCGTGTCACGGTTGAGCTCCCGGGCCCCAATCATTTGGGCATCCAAGTTGTTTTGCCAATCATATGGATCTTGGGAACCGTGGAAAACCACAACGGCTTCCCCTGTTTTTTCCTGAAATGCTACAAAACCAGCCAGGTCTTGGTTAGCGCCACGGAAGCCATTTTTGTTTGGATTTTTACCGCTGATCCCGCTAAATCCATTAATCTTCCATCCTTCGCCTTGGAATTTTTCCAAAAACTGCGTTGAGGAAGACACACAGCCCTTCACAAGCTCATAGCTCAAGTGTTCCATCTCAGCGTAGGTTTTAGGAGAAAATGTGGTGCCGATGTGCGCCTTTCCATCTTTCATCCGAACCAACGGCTCCATTTGCACAGCCGGTGAGGTTGAATCAGAAAATAATCTCTTACGATCTTCGATGATGGATTGTGTTAAATCTTCTGTATCGTCTATTTTTACCAAATGTGCAGGAAGAGCCCACCCTTCAAACTCATCTTGAATAGGCACTTTTGCCGACGCCGTAAAGGGAGGAATGGATCCTAATAAAAGCCCTAGAGAACCTAAGGCACGTTTTGAAAACTTATTTAGCATCTCTTAATATTTCCTTTAAAAAAATTACCAACAATCAATTTATTAACCTATAAAGGCATCATGTGTCAATATTTTTTTAACTACGGTTAATTATTTTTGAAAATATGCCAGTTCATGGGGTTTTCAAGACAAAACCTAACCTGCCTGGAAAGAAAGATTAAATTTAAGGTGACGAAAGGTGCTCCGTTAACCCTTTAAAAAAAGATTAGCTTTCGTGGGAAGATTTGGTAAGATCTGAAAAGTATGAGTTTTCATGTTAGAGTAAAGGGTAACTAGGCTGGTGCCTATCGTTTTAAAAAACATCTCTTACGCAAGTGGTGGAGAGCTTATTCTTGAAAATGTCTCTTTTTCCCTTCAGGAAAAAAGCCTCACCACGCTGCTTGGCCCCAATGGTGCTGGAAAAACCACGCTTTTGAAAATCTTACTGGGTTTGTTAAAGCCTTCAGCAGGTTCTATCCACCATCCGCCTGACCTTCGCATTGGTTATATGCCTCAAAAGATCAGCTTAAACCCTTTTTTGCCCCTAACGGTTAACCGTTTTCTGAAGCTTACGCCTAACACCCTTTTAACCTCTTTAGAAGCTCTAGAAAAAGTTGCTGCAGACTATTTGTGTTTTAAGCCACTTTTGAACCTCTCAGGGGGGGAATTGCAAAAAGTGCTTTTAGCCAAAGCCTTAATGCGAAGCCCCCAACTTTTAATTCTGGACGAACCCACCCAAGGGCTTGACCTCCAAGGGCAGGCGCATTTCTATGAGGTGTTGCTTGCCATTCGGCAAGAAAAAGGCTGTTCCATTTTGCTGGTCTCCCATGACCTTCACACAGTTCTAGAAGCCAGCGACCACGTCATCTGTTTAAACCGCCACATCTGTTGCGAGGGCTCTCCAGAGGCCGTTCAACAAGCCCCCGCTTATCTGCATCTGTTTCCTGGTTTTTCTTTAAAGCCCAAGCATCGTTTCTATGCCCACCGTCATGACCACACCCACCTACCCTCAGCAAAGAATGGAAATATCCTCCATGATTGAGCTATTCCAAGATTTATGGGTTTTCCCCCTTGCAGGGGGGATCCTCCTAGCGATTATGGCGGCGCCCCTGGGGTGTCTGATGGTTTGGAAACGGGTTGCTTTTTTCAGCGACACCCTTGCCCACGCACTGCTTTTAGGCGTAGCGCTACATTTTTTGGTTCAGCTTCCGCTTTCTTTAAGCCTTGCGGGAACGGCTTTGATTTTCTCCGTCACCCTTGCGTTTATCTACCGATGCAAGCAAGTACCCCCTGACAGTTTTTTGGTCCTCCTTTCCCAAGGGGGGCTAGCCCTAAGCATCCTCTTAATGAGCTTCGCAGGTCTTTCCTCCGTTGAATTGTTCACCTACCTTGTGGGGGACATTTTGATCCTTCAGGGGATTGATCTGCTGTGGATGTTGGGAGCTACCTTTTTGGTAACCGCCACCCTTTGGAAGCTATGGCCACTGTGCCTCAGCATGATCGCCCATGAAGACCTCGCTGCCATCGAAGGCATCCCCGTTGGCAGAATCCAGCTGCTTTTGTTCGTCCTCATGGGCTTTTTTATGGCCTTAAGCCTTAAACTGACAGGCGCCCTTTTGCTGAGCGCTTTTCTCATCGCACCCCCCTTAAGCGCCCGAAGCTTTGCCAAAACCCCCGAACAAATGGTGGGAGGCGCCATCGCCGTGGGCATTCTCTCCACCTGCCTGGGGATTTTTTGTTCCTTTGTTTTCAACCTCCCAACAGGCCCCTCCATCGTGCTATGCCTTCTAGGGTTCTGGGGCGCATCCCACGCAGTGACACGCAATCCTTAATTTTTTGATTAAGCAAAAAATCACCTTTAAAAACAAATAATTTTACGTTTAATTTGATAAATTTTTTTTATTAACATATAAATTGGAAATAATTAATAATTAATAAATTCTATTTTTTTATTTGAATACATTTAAGGTATTTTTGATGTATTTGATTCATTTTTATTTTCGTACGGCTGCTTGCTCTTTTCTTGCCGCCTTTTTGTCTCAACTTCATGCTCTAAATTTTTACGATGAGTCTTGTTCTTTAACGCGCACTTCTGCAAAAATTTCAGCTAGCAAGAAGCCAGAGCTTGTGGATTTACCGAATGAAGTACTGGAGATGATCGTGAAACATTCAGATTTTGAAGCTCGCCAAAGGATTAGGTTGCTGGATCATCGGTTCTACGGTGTTGTTTCGAACGTAGCGTTTACCAGGAAATACACTGAGGGAGAAGCGTTTAGCTGGGAAAATCTCACAAAAAAGAACAACATCAATTTTATGGAGCTTTCGTTGGGCAGAAGCCAGCTTCAAGCGTTTTTGGAAGGTTCTGAGAGCGAAGCATTCGCCTCAGCGACTCCCAAGATTGCGGGATTGAAAATGGATTTAGGTGATATTCGGGGGACAGTAAGAAAAATTTACGCAAAAAAAAATCTGAAAAAAGAAATTCTGAAAAAAGAACCAGGCATTAGTGAAGATGATCTGTTCAAAAGATCAGAAATTAATGCACTCGGTGATGCACTCAATGAGGAGTTTCGTTTCTTTTGTAAAATCCTACGGAAATTTTCTAGCCTGGAAGTACTAAACTTCCGCTTCCCAGGAACTGATAGTTTTCTTTGGAAGGACTTTGTTGATGGATTTTTGGATTCTCCCAAAGATTTCTTCCCTCTGAAGAAGTTGTTCGTCTACCTCCCGCCTGATGCGGACAAGGAATATGGAAAGGGGCCCATCAAAAAGACGTTTCCGAATCTAAATCTGGAGATTTTATAGGAGTTCCCCTCCTCGATCAAATCATTAGACAAAGGGGGGACAGCAGTCTTACGCCTCCCTCCTCTCTTCCCCACGCGCACTACGCTAACTTTTTTCGTGGCATATCTCAGAAGAAAATCCGAGTGATCAACGAATCAACGCAGGGTCAACCCCCACGCGATGTTACCGTCTTTTCTGCGATAGAGAACATTAAGCCCACCATGTTTTGGGTTTTTAAAGATCACCGTGTGCAGATCTCCCAAATCCAGACGCATAACTGCTTCAGTAACACTCAACGTTGGAATGTCCGTGGTAGATTCGGCTATGATAGGGGGATGATCAGAGGGTTCTTGCTCCCGCTGGCTGTCCAAGATATGGCACTGTTAACAAAATAATTTGTAAGCCTTAAGAAGAGCCAGTGCGATAAAGCTAAGGAACATCGTGTCGCGTTTATCGAACCGCATGGCGATTCTCTTATTCTCTTTGATTCGGCCCAAAAGCCTTTCAATAA
>JBOFRK010000021.1:0-2371 GCA_051650945.1 Alphaproteobacteria bacterium | reverse complement strand
GGAAGCGGCCAGGTCACATCTGGAGGCAGGGACATTAAAATAGCCTCCACATTACCCCCCGTGCGCAGCCCAAATTGGGTGCCCCTGTCATAAAGCAGGTTGAATTCTACATAACGACCGCGTTTTCGGCGTTGGGCCTCCTTCTCAGCCGGGGTCCAGGGGGTCTGCAGGTGGCGCGTGACGAGCTCTCGGTAAAGGGGCAGAAAGCGTTCTCCCACTGCTTGGTTAAACGCGAAATCTCGTTGCCAGTCTCCGCTGTTTAAACTGTCGTAGAAAATGCCGCCAATGCCCCGAGCTTCTTGGCGATGGGGTAGATAAAAATAGGTATCAGCCCACTGTTTAAAATGGGGGTAATAGGTGGGATGAAACGCATCACATACCTCCCTCAGGCCTTCGTGGAAATAGGTTGAATCTTCTTCCTTAGGAAAAACGGGGGTAAGGTCGATTCCCCCGCCAAACCAAGAACACGAGGTGATAATATGGCGCGTGTTCATGTGAATCGCGGGCACGTGGGGGGAGCGTGGGTGGATGACCAAGGAGATGCCAGATGCCCAAAAATGAGGATTTTCTTGGGCACCCGGAATTTGCGCCTGCATCTCAGGCGAAAAAGCACCCCAGACGGTTGAAACGTTAACCCCTGCCTTTTCAAAGACATTCCCCGCAAGCAGTGCCATGGTTCCGCCGCCGCCGCCGGTCCTCTCCCAGGATTTACGGCGAAACACGGGAGCGTTTGGAGCTGTTCCCAAAAAAGAAGCTTCAATCTGTTCAAGACCTTCACAAATGGAAGTTTGCAACTGCTCATACCAAGCTTTAGCCTGATCCTTTTGCACTTGGGTTGGCAAGTGCACTGAAGTTTGAGACGCCAGATGCACATGGGGAGATGTTGTCATAGCGTGTTATCCCTTCGAAACCGGTTTGCGGGACTGCAGCTCATAGAGTGCAATGGCCCCTGCTGTTGAGACATTCAACGTGCTAAACGTGGGAGACGTTGGGAGAAACGCCAAAACATCGCAGCGTTCCCGGGTAAGCCTTCGCATCCCTTCCCCTTCTGCACCTAAAACTAAGGCAAGCTTTTCTCCTAGAGAGACTTCGGGGAGGGGAATAGCTCCTTCCTCAGCCAAGCCAATGCACCAAAACCCGCTTTTTTTCAAAGCATCCAGGGCCTGGGCAAGGTTGCTTACGACGATGATGGGAACGTGCTCCAAAGCACCCGAAGCGCTCTTCGCAAGGGCGCCTTGAAACGGCGGTGCGTGTTTTTCGGTCAACAGCAGGGCGCTGACCCCGAGGGCAGCCCCCACCCTCAAGAGGGCACCCACATTGTGGGGGTCTGTGACGTGGTCTAAAATCAGCACCACTGATGTATCACAAGCCTGCTGACAGAACTCCGAGAGGCTGAGGGAAGGCAAAGGCGCAACGCACACGGCAACGCCTTGATGAACCGCTTGAGGGAATTTCAAATCTAAGGTTTGCTTATCGACCTTTTGGAGGGTTATTTCTTGGCGCCTGGAAGCCACCCATGCGTGGGCCTTTTCAAAAAGATCTGGCGTACTACACCACAGGTGATAGCACTGCCGTCGAGGATTTTCCAGCGCAGCTTTAACCGGATGAATGCCCCACAGCCAAATACCTGGGTCTGCCTGTTTTGAAAAAGATTTCGTTGGTTTTTGGTATGTCTTCATCCGAGGATCCATGTATAAAAATTTCTCCCCGCCATACTAAAACCAGGCGTTTGAAATGTCACCCCAAATGTGGCGCTTTGATTATATTCTTAAATTTATCCAATTAACTTTTTTTGCGTCTATTGATAACTTTAATGTGTCTAAAATCATAAAAAAGGATCTTTTTCCGTGAAAAAAAAATAAATTATTTGTCCTTTTGGTTCTATGTTTTTTCTTTTTAGAGCCATTCTCCAAATTCTCCATGGCCGTAGGAATATTGGAAAATTTATCTCCTTTCGTAGATTGGGAACAAAGGCCAGTCGCTTTGAAGGAATTTATTGATGAAAGTTTTGGTTTGGTTTGTAGACGCTTTAGCGATTGGGGGCTATATCCCGGAAACGATATAGACAGAGCTGATTATTGCATCATGGGCGTTCCTGATCCACTTGTGATTGAGGCTATGATCCGCAAGGCTCCAAGCCAAAAAACATGGATTTTTATGGATTTTGGTTCTGGGAATGGCGCGTGGGGCAAGACCCTTGCGGGCTATTTAGAACGCACCTTTAAAGAATCATTAGATAGTGTCGTCAAAAGATTTTTTTTATGTTAGGATGATATGTAGAATCAATCAATAAAAGGTTTTATTTATGACAGCTTCTCATCGACGTCACGATATTTCAGATCACGTATGGAGCCTTTTAGAGCCCCACTTG
>JBOFRK010000020.1:0-3420 GCA_051650945.1 Alphaproteobacteria bacterium | reverse complement strand
TCGTTTTTGGATAGATAGATGGTAAAACGCCCCAATTTTAAAGATCCTTTGACCATCTGGAAGCCCTTTAAGGCTAAGGCTCAGTTGGCCCATATCCTGGAAACGGCCCACACACGTCTTGTGTTGCTTGGAGTTTTATTTGTCGGAATTTTTGGAGGAATTTGCTGGCGTTTGGTTGATTTGGGCATACGCTCCTCCTCTATGGAAGAAACCGCCTGTTTAAACAAATCATTTTCGCTTCCCCGGAACGATTTTGTAGACCGAAAGGGCCAGCTCCTTGCCACCAGCTTAAAGACCTTTTCCCTTTATGCGGACCCAAAAGTCATCTTGAATATTTCAGAAGCAACCTCCCAGATTCGCAAGCTTTTTCCCCATTTGAACGCTGAGTCCCTCAAACAAAAACTTGCTTCTCCCAAACGTTTCGTTTGGATTGCAAGACACCTAACCCCTGGACTCTACCAAAAGGTATTGCATCTGGGTGTCCCTGGGCTTTACGTCATCAAAGACCAAAAACGGGTTTATCCTCACGGGTCTCTTTTTTCCCATGTGCTGGGTTTGACCAGTGTGGATCATCATGGCCTTTCGGGCCTTGAAAAAGGGATGCAACCTTTGCTTCAGCAACAGGACGCACCCGTACGCTTAAGCGTAGACGTTCGGCTGCAGCATGTCATGTGGGAAGAGATTCAAGCCGCAATTGACGCGTTTCAAGCCAAGGGAGGAAATGGGGTTTTAGTCAAAGTCAAAACGGGAGAGGTGCTGGCCATGGTTTCTCTCCCCGATTTTGATTTAAATAAACCTTCCCAAGCAAACGTTGACGCTTTTTTTAATCGCAATACCACAGGCGTGTACGAGTTTGGCTCTATTTTGAAAATCCACAACACGGCCATGGTGCTGGAAAACGGGATCGCGAACCTGAATTCTCACTATGATGCTTCTTGCCCCTTGCCGGTGGGAAGGTTTTTGGTAACAGATTTTAAAGGAAAAAACCGCCCCCTTTCGGTTTTGGAAGCCTTTATTTTTTCTTCCAACATTGCCAATGCGAAGATGGCGCTCCATGCAGGTGCCCAAGCCCAACGTGCTTTTTTCAAAAAGCTTGGCTTTTTTGAGCCTGTGAAGATTGAGCTGCCAGAAACGGGAGCACCTCTAGTGCCTTCCATGCAAATGTGGCGGGAGCCAACTGTCATCACGGCTTCCTACGGTTATGGCATTTCTGTCACGTCGTTGCATATAGCCCAGAGCATTGCTGCTATTTTAGATGGGCACAAGCGCCCTTTGACGTTTTCTCTTGTGACTGACCCTTGCAACGTACCTGCAGAGCAAGTGGTTTCAGAAAAAACAGCCCTGGCTATGCGCCACCTCTTGCGATTGGCCGTTTTAGAGGGGCAAGCCAAAAAAGCTGCGGTGGAGGGGTATGCTGTAGGAGGGAAAACAGGCACAGCCAACCTGAAAGAAAAAGGGCGATACCGTCAGAAAAATAACCTAACGTCTTTCGTAGGAGCTTTTCCCATTGATGACCCAGAATATATTTTGCTGGTGACGTTGGATCGACCTCAGCCTAACTCCTCAACCTATGGGTATGCCACAGCTGGGTGGATTGCTGCACCCCTTGGGGCAAAAATTATTGAGCGTTGCGTAAGCTTATTAGGCCTTGCACCAGAATCTGAAGCCATTGGTCCCAAGTTACCCAATCTTTACGAAGCAGCTGCTGCTCCAGACGCACCCTTAAGAGATGTTAATTTTATTATACAGGCCAATGCCCTGGAGGACGAAGCTCTAGATTAGAAGCCCCACCCTCCAATCTGCTAAAACTTTTTTGCTTAAGGTAATAAATATTTTTTCCCGGGGAATAGCTTAACCGTTTGTTCCGATTGACCTGTTTGGCAGATTGAAACGGTAATGCAACTCTCTTCAACTTTAAGCAAATGGAGCCCTGGAAGAATCGCTTGGTTTTTTTTGCGTGTCTCACTTGAAATACGAATGCCGTTGAGCCATAGAGTCCAAGTTTGCGGATTTTGGAACAAGATTGCATCAAGGACAAGTGTTTTAAGACGTTTAATTTCTTTTTTTTGGGGCTCTGCGTTAGGCTCTAGCTGCGGCGATAAAGCTCTGGATACTTCTTCGGGGGTTAGAAAAGGAGAATTGGCAGCAGGAGAAGCTTTTTCAGTCTCATCAGCTTGGGCCAAACAAGGAATCGCCGAAAAAAAGAAGAGAAAGATCCACACGAATGGTAAACTTTTTATGTCAAGATTGATTTTTCAAAAACATAATCCGTCTGGAAGGTTAATACAACTATTTTTAACGTTTTTTTATCTTTTTTTCTTAAAAATAGTTTTAAAACAATGAATTAAACATAAAGAAGAATTTTTGTGTTGAAAACGGCTTTTTTTTTCATCGCTTTTGGGCTTTACGCTTTGCAAGCCGAGGGGTTTGCTAAAATTTATGGAAGTTATGAGAATGTGGGAACTGCGCCTGCAGCTATTCGACAATTGCTCACAACACCTACGTCTGTTGTGCTTGCCCCGGGGAGCTGTGTGGAAATAAAGCCTCCTTTATTTCGCCATGAGACCAAAGGCTTTCAGCATGAAATTCAGCTTCCCAAAGGCGGCAGCATTGTGTTGAAAGATTTAGACAAGCCATGCGATGGCGGGAAATTAATCAGCATTGAACGTCGTGTAAACGCTGGATCTGCTTCATCTTTTGAAGCTTCTTTTTCAAGTGAGTGCCTAGATTGCAAAGAAGACGTGCTCCGTTTTAAGGCAATGATTCAAAACAATGACATTCGTCTTATAGCTCACCTCCCCTAATCGACGCATTTTATTTTATAAAAAAAGACTGGACTTTGGTTGACGTTGGGTTACAACGTGTAAAAAAATGATGGCGTGATGCAAAAGGCTATTTGGGTATGATTTATGTTTTTTCTCTGCTTTGGGGAGACCACCTTCTGGGGGCACATCTCTTTCGCTACCTAACGTTTAGGACGATTGCAGCGTTGATGACAGCGTTCTTCCTCTCTTTTTTCCTCGGGGCCCCTTTCATTACCTGGCTTAAATCTCAGCAAAAGGGTGGGCAGCCCATTCGGGACGATGGCCCTGCGAGCCACCTGTTAACCAAACAAGGCACACCCACCATGGGGGGAGGGCTCATCTTATTAGCCCTAACGTTCAGCACACTTTTGTGGTGTGATCTGCGCAACCTTTACATCTGGATCGTGCTGACTGTCACCCTTGGCTTTGGCGCCATTGGAGCTGTGGATGATTTTCTAAAATTATCCACAGCCAACACACAAGGTTTATCAGGACGCTGGAAATTAATTCTACAAGTAGGGATAGGTATAGCAGCTTCTCTCGGTATTATGGCGCTTTCCCCCCCTGCTCTCTCTACCCATTTAGCCTTTCCCTTTTTCAAGAGCTTTTTTTTGAA
>JBOFRK010000019.1:0-1404 GCA_051650945.1 Alphaproteobacteria bacterium | reverse complement strand
TACCACTGCCCCCAGCGTCATCTACCGTGTTCACCTGAAGAATGGCCAAGCACTAGAGCTGCATAATCCTACAGATATGCCGGATGTGGTGAAGATTGATCGCATTGAAGAGCCTTGGATCAAAGCAACCATCTTTGTGCCCGACACCTATTTAGGGGCTGTGCTGTCTTTATGCACCGACCGCCGCGGGGTTCAGCAAGAGCTGACCTATGTGGGCGGAAGGGTGATGTTGATTTACCATTTGCCCCTCAATGAGATTGTGTTTGATTTTTACGATCGTCTCAAATCTATCAGCCGTGGTTATGCAAGCTTTGACTATCAAATGGATCACTATGAAGAAGGTGATTTGGTGAAGCTTTCCATTATGGTGAACGGAGACCCCGTAGATGCCCTTTCCTGCATGGTTCACCGTTCCTATGCAGAAAGCCGTGGGCGCGGGCTTTGTCTGCGTTTGAAAGACCTCATCCCCAAGCAGCTCTTTAAAATTGCGCTCCAAGCCTCCATCGGAGGAAAAATTGTCGCTCGAGAAACTATCTCAGCCCTCAGAAAAGACGTGACGGCAAAATGCTATGGCGGAGACATCAGCCGTAAGCGAAAATTGCTGGAAAAGCAAAAAGAAGGGAAAAAGCGCATGCGCCAATTTGGAAGCGTAGAAATCCCCCAATCTGCCTTTCTCGCAGCCCTCAAAGGACAAGACGATTAGGCGAGACAATGCTGTAAAAAGCCCCTTCATTGATCAAAATTGTTGGACAAGAGGGATCAGCCTCAAGCTTTTGACGCAGCTGATAAATGTGAGTTTCAAGGGTGTGGCTTAAGGTTTGGGGGTGATAACCCCAAACCTGGTTGAGGATTATTTGTTTGTCCGCTTTTTGGCCGGGGCTTTGGAGCAAAAATAAAAGAAGTTCTGTCTCTTTTTCTCGCAGCATCGTCTGCTGGCCTTGCTTGCCCTGGAGCAAGCGCTTTTGAGGGTAAAAGGTGTGAGGGCCTAACATGTAAGAAGAAGAACAAGCGCTGCTGATCTGCTGGAGGTGTTTTAAAAATTGTTCCAGCCTGAAAGGTTTTTCTAAAACATCTCCCCCTAGCGGAGGCCCTTCTGGAGCAGCCCCTAAAAAAAGAAACGGCCCTTTCCAACCTTCCAGAGCGGTTTCATCTAATATCCAAGCCTGGACACCCTCGCAACACTTCGCCTCTTGGTCAGAAGAAAAAACCTGCAGCTGATCCTCAGGTAACCACGTCGCAAAAATTTCTTGGATTAAATGTGCCGTCACCGAACACCGAGTTAAAAGCCCCCATACCAAATCCGCATGTCTCCTTTTTTTCTCTAGCTTAAGACTGAAATAAAAGCGCTGTCAGGGTATAATTTGAAAGCAAGATCAGGATTGACGCAGAAACCACCGCGCGGGT
>JBOFRK010000018.1:0-1905 GCA_051650945.1 Alphaproteobacteria bacterium | reverse complement strand
CCGCTCAACACCCACTTGCTTTTCAAAGACAAGAAGCTCTGAAAACAGCGCTTCTTCCAGACATTCCCACAGTTCTGGTGCAATGTGTTGGAGGGATTTTCCGACTAACTCAGCCTCCGTTTCTTCAAAAAAATGAAGGCTCGTCATGTTAGCAAGATGAATTTTTCCTTTGTTATCAAGGCTTAAAACACCAGAAGAAACCCCCGAAAGAACGCTTTCCATAAACCTGCGCCTACGGTCGACTTCATGGTTTGCAGCCACGAGGGCTTTGGTTTGGCTATCCAACTCTGACACCATCTGATTGAAGGCATCCCCTAAGGTTTCCAGCTCATCCACCTTGGAGACCGTTAAAATACGTACCGAAAGATCTCCTTTTTGGATGTCTCGCGCGGCCTCAATCAAACGCCCAATGGGCTTTACCAAGCGATTTGCGAATAAAAAGCCTCCCCATACAGCCAAGAGCAACATCAATAACGTGACCATCGCAAAAATGAAGGCAAATTCCAGCGTCACCCTGGACCGCTCATCTAAGAGGTTTTGGTAGGCACCCACAGCTTCTTGGGTTAAGGAAATCCGATCCAAAACCTTTTTTTCCACCAAGTGGCTTACAAGCAAATAAACATTTTTTTCTTGAGAAATCTGGACAAGGGCGATAACTCGGTCATGCTGTTGATTGGGATAAATCACCACATCTTTTTCTGCAGCTTTCAAATCCTTGTTAAGAATGCCTTCAAACTCTAAGGAAAATGAAAACCGAGACCGCCCCAGAACTTTACCAGAACCTGAAAATAAAATAGCCTCATTTAAAGAACGCAAGTGAGCTTGGGTGGTGAGATAGTGGTTTAGAAGCTCTGGATCTTCCAGCAATTCATCTAATATCTGCTCTAAATCTCGCTCAATGGCGCGAACGCTGTGGATAATGACTTTTTGGTGCTCTTCTAGGTAAGCATTCGCAATGTGTTGGGATTCGTGTAGGGCCGTTTGCACTTTTTCGTTAAACCAGGCTTGCATTCCCAAGTGTACGAAAAAAACAGAAAAAAGCGCCATGATGACGGTTGGTGCAATCACCAATAAACTGAACACGCCCAAAACATGGGCATGGAGTTTTGAGCCCGCAAGGCCTTGTTTGCGTTCTAACCAAAGCAAGAGAACGCGCCGTATCACCAAAAAAATGAGGAACAATAAAAAAATGCTATTGGAAATTAAGAAAAGAGAGAGGTATCGCGGCGAGATAGCGTAAGCGGCCATCCCCGAAGCAAAGCAAACGATAGCCAAAAACCAAAGGGCTGGCTTTGCCCTTCGCTGGGTAAAAACCCACCCTGGCACCCACGAAAAAAAACCTAGTTTTTCCGACATACATTCTCGCTGAGCAATTTTTTTATCCTCTTCTTTTTAAAACGAATTGAAGAAAAAAGAAAGCGTTGTAAAGCAAAAATGGAGATGCGAACAGAGATGCTTTCTTAAGGCTGGATATTTAAAAGCAGCAGGGTCATCCAGAAATAGCTCTGGATAAACCGTGTGGCCCCTGCTACGCCTGCTGGACCGGACGTTTTTGAAGATGATTCCAGCGGAAATCATCAAGTTAATCCTTGAGGGGCTTTCAAAACCTGATCTCCAAAACATGCGTTTGGTTGAGAAAAAATTGGGGGATATGGTCACACCGCTTCTCACCGATATCAAAAGCTCGGGCAACCTCCCAAACACGCAACAATTGAAAGAATTCTTTAGGGGTTTAACAACGGTTAAATTTGGGGAGGGCAAAAAGCTTCTAGATAGTGTCGTCAAGAGACATTAAGCCAAAGTGCAAGGCAACGAATGTGGGTTGCCGCAAGGAAGGAGGAAGTATTTTTAGCGTATCGTGTGGCTATTCCTCTCCATCGTTTAAGATGCAAGAAGGCATTTTCG
>JBOFRK010000017.1:0-6108 GCA_051650945.1 Alphaproteobacteria bacterium | reverse complement strand
TGGATGTTATAAAGCATCTCGTCTTTCGGATATCGGCGATACGACACCTATGACACGTACCCAAGACCCAACAGCTTATGGTGGTTATAAGCCAATTATGACGCCGATGCCAGGCCCTCAACGTTCCCGAACCCAATCCCCTTCTTCCCTGTGGCAAGCAGGTGCTCGGGCTTTTTTCAAAGATCAGCGGGCTAAACGCGTGGGGGATATCTTAACCGTGCTTGTGGACATTGACGAAAAAGGAAAAATTCAAAACACGACATCCTTTGGGCGCTCCAGCTCTCAAAAAACGGATCTCACCAACCTGCTCGGCTATGAAAAGCAGCTGAGGGGATTTTTTCCTAAGTCATTTGATCCAACCAGTGCGCTTAACTTGCAAAGCAATCCCGATCACCAAGGCACAGGCACCATTGACCGCAAGGAAACCGTCAACTTTAATATCGCAGCACTGGTTACCCAAGTTTTGCCAAACGGTAACTTGGTCATCTCAGGGCGCCAAGAATTTCGATTTAATAACTTAGAGATAAGGGAAATTCTTGTAACAGGTGTTGTTCGTCCATCGGATATCCTTTCTGACAATACTATTAGCCTTGAAAAGATTGCAGAGGCTCGACTAGCCTATGGTGGACGCGGAGCCTTCACAGATGTCTCGCAACCCCCTTATGGACAACAAGTCCTCAATAATTTAATGCCGTTTTAAGAAACGGAGCTGTTAATAAAATTTGTGATGAAGAGGTAAAAATTTTATCATATTATTTTAATTTAATTGATTCCACTAAAAAAAAGGTCTAGAATTGTTAATTGAACGCTTAGTTTATGGTGTTCTATGGTACGTATGTTTAAAAATAAGGGGATTCTCATGAAGAGAGTAAAAATATACCGGGGGTATAAAAAAGCAGATTTATTGGACAAGCAAATAATTCCTCTTGGATCTGTAATTTCTTTGACACAAGGTCCTGGAAGAGGCGGAAGCGAGACGCGTCAGTATCCTTGGGGTTATTAAGCGTTTTTGATGCGTTGCTTTTACTTGTGTGATGCACTCTATGAATTTTTTTCATTTTGAGTTAGAGGCGTTTCATTACGCCGCCCGGTGCAGGGGCTCTGTTGTTCTTTTGCGTGCGGGCTTTGATGCCTACGCTAGCCTCAGTCCTGAGGCTAGCGTAGCTTTTTCTTACGCTTTAAAACACCGCTTTTTCAGAAAAAATGGTTTGTTTGTACCTGTGCTTGAGGGAGTTGAAAGCCAAACTTCTGTACTGTCTATAGAAAAGTTCAGCAAATCCATCGCTTATTTTTTAGAAAATTGCTTGATCCGGATGACTGCAAAAAAAGAACGTAGAAATCACATCGCTTCTCCCCTTGATGAAGCTGGGCTAGTAGCGCGGGACTGGTACGCACAAGGGTCTTCAAATGTCCCTTTAGATAAAAAACTTGCTTTAAAAGCCTTTTTCACGTTGCACAAGGTTTATAGGATATTGAAGAAAAAACGGCTGATAGGTGCTTTAGCATTTTTAAATTCTTTATCTTTAAAAAACAACACTTCTAAATCACCGAAGGACTATTCACGGGTTGCAACAAGAGCTCTAGAAGCAGCCTGTTTAATATATCCTCGAAAAACGACGTGTTTACCTTTTGCCCTGACTTTAGCGGCCTTGCATTACCAACAGCACTATATGTGTGATTTTGTTATCGGCGTTCAAAGCCTTCCATTTTATGCCCACGCTTGGGTCGAAGCGGATGGAAAAGTTGTCCGTGATGTCCAAAATCTTAAAAAACAATTAGCTCCCATTCTAAGATTTACCCCAAAATTAAGTGTGGTCTGAGCGAATGATTTTTTCAAGCGGTATATGGCATTTGGATGATCCTCAGGGGAAGCAGTCTGTTCTAGATCTCATTGAGCTGACTAAACGCAGCGTTTCTGAAGTGGTCTCTTGCGTAAAAACGCCTTTTTCTAAAGCCATTGTTGGTTTTAGGGGGGATGTTTCTCCCAACCCACCTTTTTTGAAATTTGAGGACTCCAACCATCTAAAAGGGTTTGTGATGGGACGGTTATTTGAAAAACCTTCGCTCCAGTCCCCTTCTAAACGCGTTCAAAAGCTGAGTGAGCATTTTATCCAGAGCGTAATGAGTTCCAGCGGAAAATTTTTAAGCGAGAATTATTGGGGAAATTACACGGTTTTTTTGCAAGATATCCAAGAAAAAAAGATATTGATTTTTCCAGATCCGGTTGGATTTGCATCTGTATTTTATGCAAAGATTCCTGGTGGAATGCTCGTTTCATCAGATGTTTATTTTCTAAAAAAAATTTTGGGTGCCAAAGCTCTTTTAGATAGCGCATATCTAACGGCCCAGCTCTGTTCCCCTATAGGCATGCTTCTCACAACAGAACGAACAGCTTTTTTGGGTATTCAGGAAGTCACCCACGGCCACGGTCTTATCTTCTCTGAAAAAGGAGTAGAGATAAAACCATTTTGGAACCCTTTTAACCCCGTCTACAAAGAATCATTCTCACAAAAAAATCTACTTTATACGTTTTTTGATGTTGTGCAGGCGAATCTGGAAGACTGTCCAAACGTTTGGCTCCAATTATCAGGCGGGCTGGATTCCAGTGCTCTTTTAATGGCAGCAACCCATTTGTTGGGGACGAGTGACACCCGCATCCGTGCATTAACCTATGGAAATCAAGCTGTCGCCTCTTCTGACGAACGGTCTTTTGCAAAGTTAATTTCAAATTTTTGTCATACGGAGTGCATCTCCCACGAATGGCAAAATATTTTTGATTTTGATTCTGAGACACGTCAAACCATATTTTCTGACAGACCCCATTCATTTTTAGCCACAGGCATTCTTGAAAGAGAATTAGAGGCAAAAATACAAAAAAGAGTCGGTGACATGGGTTCAGTTATGTGGATGGGGCACGGAGGGGATCAACTTTTTTGCGAAGGAATGCTTGGAAATGCCCTCGCAGATTATTGGATTGACCATGGATGGAAGGGGCTTAAAGAGAATTTGCTTAAATTATGCAGGGCACACCGCGCTTCTATTCCAGTTTTATTGAAGCAAACCATCAAATCCCTTGCGCGATATTATATGAATCTCAGCCCTCAAAATGAGTACATCGATGCCGCCATTCCCGAATGGTTGCGCGGTGGATATGACCCAAAAACTTATACCCAACTCATCACGCCATCTTTTCTCGCTCATTACACCCATCTCAAACCAGGTAAATTTACTCACCTCGCTTCAGTCTATGAAGGTTCTTTTCAGGCTAAAGTTGAAGATAAATTAAGGAAAATTCCAATTTTTTACCCTTATTATTCACAACCCTTGGTTGAGATGGCGCTTTCAATGCCGGTCTATGAGTCTTATGACCAAACACATCGACGCGTGCCGTTTCGAAAGGCACTCAGCCAATTTTTTAAAACAGAGTTAGTTTTCCGGAAATCGAAAGGAGAAACTTCGGGTGTCTTGCAACTTGGTTTCCAGAAACACGCTCGCACCATCTATGAAATTTGCTCAAATGGCTATTTTGCAGAAAAAAAATTGTTAGATAAAAAAGTTATGGAAGACGCATTGATGCGTGTTCAACAAGGGATGATAGAAGAATTAAGGCCGTTGCTAAACCTTCTTTGTACGGAGTTATGGCTTCAGCAGGTGAAAGGATAAGCTGTGTCTACAAAAGCAAAAAACCCCGTAACATTTTTCAGATTTGTACAGTATATTCTTACAGGACATTACACACCACTTGGATTACTCTTTTTAGTTCAGTTGTTATCTGGCTTATCCCCTATCTTGGCTAGCTATGGGATGTCTCGTTTAGTTGACACAGTTGCCGTTGCAGCTGCAAAGCCTCAAACAGCAGCTTTGCTTTGGCAATTTATCATCCTTTTGATTTTTTCTTGTTCCTTTTTTTTGCTCTTGAACGAGATTTTCGCAACGTTTCATAATTTTTTTGCGGACTATTTTGAAAATAAGATTTTTCAACGCATAAAAACAGCTTTGCTTCAAAAAATCTCCTGCTATCCTCAAGTTGACCTTTTTGAAACCCCAGATATTAGCAATCGCATTAATTTAGCCAAAGAGCATACCCAAGAACTGGCACGTATGCTCAACTTATCCTCCCATTTCATGAAAAATGTATTTTGTTTAGTTCCTGCCCTTATTAGCGTTTACGTGTTTAATTGGTGGATTCCTATCGTTTTATGCGCCACGCTTACACCCCTTCTCTATATCAGTATCAGGCTACATAAAAAAACATGGGATGCGCGCTTTGGCTGTGCGCCTTTGTTTAAGCAAATGGAGCTTTATGAAGACTGCCTCACATCTAAACCGTATGCCCAAGAAATTCGACTTTACCATATGCAAGGAAAACTCTTGGATGCGTGGAACCAATTGTTCAAGACATTTTTTGATCAAGTGAATAAGATTCGTCAAAAAAGCGTCGCTTTCGTCTGCCTTTTTTCGCTTCTCAGTGGGCTTGGCATCGCAGTTTGTTTTTACGATGTATCCAATGGGGCTGTTCAGGGGGCTTTAACTTTGGGAAGCCTCAGTTTTTTATTCATGATGATTTTCCAACTAAATAATTCAATTGCCCACATCATTTTCACAGGGGGTGATCTTTTAAAAGCTAATTTTGCCCTTTCTTCCCTGGTCAACCTTTTAAATATCAAGGAATCTCATGTATTAAAGGCAAAAAAAACAACAAAACGAACCTCAAATAACTTGATGTTGTTTCAAGATGTTGGATTTTCCTATCCTGGAACCAACTCATTGCTTTTTGAGAATTTGACCCTTGCTATTCAAAGGGGAGAGCGGATTGCTGTGGTTGGCGAAAATGGTTCTGGAAAATCAACGTTTATCAAGCTGATTTGTCGTTTTTATGACCCAACGGGAGGAGCCATTTACTGGTCAGGGACGAACCTTCAAACCCTCGATTTTCAGTTTTATCGAAACAAGCTCTCAGCCATGTTTCAAGATTTTGCAAAGCTACCCTTATCGGTTCAAACCAACATGGATTTGAGAGGGCAAGTCCAAGATTTAAAATTTTTAGAAACCGTATTAGAGCAAGTTAACCTTGCAGATACTTTAAAAGGAAAGCTTCAGCAGGTGCTCTCAAAACACGTCGACGGAGGCCTGGAGCTTTCGGGAGGGCAGTGGCAGCGCTTGGCTCTCACCCGCCTCATCATAGATCTTGCTTGTAACCCTTCGTTAGAATTGCTTCTTTTAGACGAGCCAACTGCAGCTTTAGATCCCCACGCAGAGCATGAAATTATGAACCTCATTCAAACCCTTGTTCGAGAAAAAACGTCGATCATTGTAAGCCATCGGCTTGCGATCACACGGTTTGTGGACCGCATCTTAGTGTTTGAAAAAGGACGTATTGTGGAAGATGGCAGCCACACTTCCCTGATGGATTTGGAGGGTGTGTACTTTAGCATGTTCCAAAAACAAGCCAGCTATTACCGGGAAACAGAGGAAAGCGTAATAGCATAAACGGGTTATTGTTACAGATGTTGCCTAATCATGAGCCCCCCAAAAGCCGTACATAATATTCCGTTCAGCCCCAGGAATCCTAAAAGCCCCAAACAGGAAGCCCAAGGCATTTGGTGGATTGTACAGGCCTGCCAACCAGAAATGCCTAAGATAAAAATGGGAAAATAGAACGGCAAAGCAAGCAACATAAGGAGAAAATGCCCCTTATTTCGGGAGCTTGTGTGTTTCAAAACCCCCATCAGCATGCTAATAAAAATGCCCCCTACCAACCCGAGAAAAGCTGTGAAAAAAAGCCCTACAAGGTTGTTTAAGGTTAATCCTATACACAAACCAGCAACGCTGCTTCCCACTAAAATTAAAGGAAGGCGCTGAAGGCTTTGGCGCAGCACAAGGAAGCAGAAGATTTGATGAGCAGAAAGCGGATAAAGCCACAATAATTCTAAAAAACCTTCTTGCTGCTCAAAATAGATCCAAGGTTCTAGGGAAAACACCAAAATAAAAAAGAGAAAAAGCCAGAAGAAAAGGGGAAGAAATTTTTGAAAAAAAATGCCTTCATAGGAAGCAAGGGCAAAGCCCCAGAGCAATAAGCTGATGCCAAAAAAAATGATTTCTCCCAAG
>JBOFRK010000016.1:0-6677 GCA_051650945.1 Alphaproteobacteria bacterium | reverse complement strand
CGAAACTTCCTTTTATGGGCCGATGGGTGCGTCACTCCGGTGCTCAGATCCTCATGTACCCTAAGTACGACTGAAGGTCTTGCGCGTCCTGAAGTTCCTGCCCCTCAGTTCCCTAAAAGTGGTTTCGACAAGAGGTCTATTATATATACCATCACAATCTGGGACTAAACAGCCTAGATCAAAAACACCGAAACACGAGCGCATAACAACCTTTTCTTTGTTAACAGTGCCATAACGTTAGACCCACCTCACAAAAGCCACCTGCGAGGCAAGCTAATCTCCGAAGTTTATGCGATGCAAGCAAGGCGCTTTAAACCATATTATCAGCAGGTGACGACGTGACGCCTGCCCGCGCTGAGGCTGTTTCAACTGCTTTATTTAGCTGCTCTTCTGTGCAAAAACCAAGGGTTACAGGATGACGAGGTTTGATATTGCTAGTATTCACATGGGTTTTATCCCGGATAGCTTGAATAGTTTTAGAGGTCGTGCTCAGCAAGCGACAAATTTGATGCTCGCTGAAGTTGGGATGGTTTTTCAAAACCCAAGCGATTGCATCAGGTCTGTCTTGACGGCGCAAGCGAGGTGTATACTGACGCTCCTTTTTTTTTCGAGAAAAATCAAAGTGCTCCATAGTTTGAAATTGGAGAGTGGCTGAAGGATCTTGCTCACAGCGTGTAATTTCTTCCCGTAAGATCTCCCCGGTTACGATAGGGCTCTCGCCTTTAATTGCGCCAATCCCTGAATCATCCGCAAGGGCTTCAACCTCAAGAATATTCAAGCCACAGGCGTCAGCAATTTGCTGAAACGTCAAAGAAGTTTGTTCAATAAACCAAACAGCTGTTGCTTTAGGTTTTAAGGGCTTTAGGACCGATACCTTCATCTGTAACCTTCAAATTAATTAATTTTGGGTCTCTTGATTAGGCCCTTATAAATAAGATTAAAAAAGCTAACCCATGCCTTTTCTTTATTAAAAAGAAAAGATTTCAGTCTTCAGTATAGTGAAACCCTCCCAACAGAATCAACTAAAAAATGATTAACCACACATGATATTTCAGATTTTTTCTAAGTTTGCGCCACAAGGGAAAGCATTATTTTTTTTTCATTAAAACTCAACAGAATTGAACAGTTTTTCTGGATGACACCAAGCTTACTGAGGTTGAGCTAGGTTTTGGATGGTGAAGAATCTTCGTAAATTGATTCTGAGTCATAAAATGTGACTTGTGCTTTTCTAAAGTTTGGATTGGAACGAATCTTATTTTCTACACTTGCTTCATCTTTTTTGAACAAACCAACAAATATTTGAGTTAGTTTTTGATTTTTAAAAATGGCATCATGGATGTGCTTGTCCTTGTCATCAAAAGAAAACCCGTGAATAAATAAGCTTCCTTTTATAGTTTTTAAGCGGGTGTAGCACCAATGAAGATAAGGAGAGCTATTAATAGCTTTTGTTTTAGAGTTGCACGAGCCTTCAAGTACTATTGTTGGGGGTTCTCCCGATTTTTGAGCTGCTCAATTATAGATTCGTTGCCTCGATTTTGTTCTTTACGTGTTGCACTATCATGTAAGTGCAATCCTCCGTGTAGATAGAAAAGATTTTGCTTCTCTGTTTCTTGAAATATTAGCGGCGGTTGTGGCGTAGCAAAACCATCATTTAGAGCAATTTTTCCTGCATCATAGGCTTTATTTAAAATCCAATATAGCAAGAGGTCATAATTTGTCGTAAAACAGCATTGAAAATTTTGAAGAAATTTGATTGTTTTAGTTTTTTGTTCAGATAATTTAGATTCAATAGCATCCCAATTGCGAGGGTGGATTTCCTCCAATGCTTTGAGGAAGCTGTCTTTTAATGAATCCAGGTGTTTGGATGAATCAAATTGAATACCGGATGGTTTTCTTAGTATCTGCAGAACCTCTTTTGTGATTTCGATGGCTTGCATCATATCTTCGAAATCTGTGGTTTTCATTTTGTCAAAAAAGTTTCTTATTTTCTTCTCTTCATCTTTTGAGAATTTCTCCAATAATTCTTCATAGGAAAATTTTTCCCATAGTCCAATACTCCATCCATTGCCAAGTAATACGTTCTTATTTCCCTTTGTCTCTTTGATGCATTCCTGAAATGATTTGCGTTTGCGACTCATTATTAAAACTCCATAATTTCAATAGATTCACGCTCCTCATCTTAATTATCTGAATTTAAAATAAGCTTAAATGATTGATAAAAAATATTTTTCAAGATATTCGCCATTACTTATGCACCTTTTGTCTTGCAAAATGCTATACAAGATATGGTGTTAGGGATGTTTGGAGAAGAAGGTATCGTACAGAATGAAAATTTAAATTTACGAGGACTTCATATTTTATAACTTCCAAATTTCGAGGAAAAATGACTCTAAAAGCCATGATGTTTAACCTTAAAGTATCCTTAAGTGCCCCTGTCTAATCACCCAAGAGACAAAAAAACACAAGACACTGCCTTATTATTTCTGCTACAACAAGGCTAGGTTCGTGAGGTTAGGGGCCCGTTCTTCCGTGATAATCTAGGAGAAGCGCAGATGAGTCAGTGGGTATGTATGGGTGCTTTAGTCAAATGCTCTTGCGGGGCCATTCCAACGCCTTTAACGGTCTTGCCGGATAAGCGAACGCTTGTTTCTAAACGCCCAGCCGCGAACATCTCAGATTCTAAGCCTTTTTTAAACATTCTTCCTTTTGGAGTCTGCAGTTCCCCAGGAAATCCTGTGGTTTTAGCCATGGGGCAAGCGCCTTGCACCCCTGTAACGGTTTCTCCTTGGTTGCCAGGCTCTCCCACCGTGATCGTTGGGGGCCTTCCTGCCCTGAATAAAACCTCCAAAACGTTTTGCGTATTCGGGGGGGCGATAGAGGTTCTCTTCCCGGGGCAGGTTCAGACTTCCGTTCCCTGAGTGCCTACTTCTTATTCCTATAAGGATTTTTGGAATTATGCAACTGAAGCCGTAAAGGAATTCCCCATAAATGAAACGCTTCCCGAAGGCGGTTTAACAGATAGCGTTGGTAAGATTCAGCCAAAGCATCCAACTGATTCCCGAACAGGGCAAAGGTTGGCGGGCGCGTCTTGATTTGGGTGATGTATTTAAGTTTGATGCGGCGCCCGTTTACCATGGGGGGGGTATGATGGGTCAAAATTTCCTCAAGCCAACGGTTGAGGGACCCTGTTGTCACGCGGGTATCCAGGAGGCGCTGCAGCCGGATAGCCTGTTTGATCAAAGCTGTGAGGCCTTTTCCCTGTAAAGCAGAAACCGTGAAAAAAGGAAGCCGTTTCACTTGGGGTAGCAAAATTTCTACCCGTTCCCTGAAAATGTTTAAAGTTGCTTCGGGGGAGTTTATCTGATCCCATTTATTAAAGGCGAGAATCAGCCCTCTTCCTTCTTGGATGGCATGGTCTGCCAAGGTTAAGTCTTGTTTCTCAAGGGCCTGGGTTGCATCCAGAACAAGAATAACAATGTGGGCAAAACGAACGGCTTGGAGGCTATCACGTACCGCCATTTTCTCCAGCTCGTCCGTAATTCTTCCCCTTTTTCGCAACCCAGCCGTATCAATCAATTTGATAGGCTTCCCGCGGTAAGACCAAGGGAGCTCAATGGAATCTCGGGTTACCCCTGCTTGGGGCCCTGTTAACAGGCGTTCCTCTCCCAAAAGCTGGTTTACAAGGGTTGATTTCCCAACATTTGGCCTGCCTAAAATGGCTAAAGCCAAGGGGCGCTCTTGCTCCTCCTGTTCCTCAGGTTCATCTGTCTCTTCTGAAGCTTCCGCTGCCTCCAGAGTGAGGGGGGGATAAGATGTTTGCCATAAACCATCTAAAAACGTGACGAGCTCCATCAAGCCATCCCCATGGATAGCTGAAATGGGAAAGGGGTCCCCAAACCCAATGCCATGAACCTCCGCAAGGGTATCGCGGCCAGCTTTGCCCTCACATTTATTAACCACCACCCCAACAGGATTACCTGAACGTAGTCGCCTCAATTTTTGAGCGATGGTTTTATCGTCTGCCAAAAGGCCTGTTCGACCATCTACAATCCATAAGACAACATCTGCGTTGCGAATCAGCTCTTGGGTTTGGGCTTGGATCTGGGGTTGGAGAATGTCGTCTCCCTTTTCCTCCTGACCAGCCGTGTCTAAAACCGTTAGGGGGACGCCATAAAAAACCGTATCCCCAGATTTCCAATCCCGAGTCACCCCGGGAATATCTGCGACCAAAGCCTTTGGTTTTCCAAGCAATCGATTAAAAAGCGTTGATTTACCAACGTTTGGCCGACCGATGAGGGCAACGCTGAGGCTTCCCCTTGGAGATTTGCTTAAAGACATTTCGTCAATCCTATACTTGAAACTCAAGGCCAAGGGTTTTATAAGGCTCCTGACGCTCTGCCCAGTCTGAGCGGACCTTTACATGAAGGAACAGGTGAATAGGGTGTCCAAACAGCGACTCCATTTCTTGACGCGCCTGCTTACCGATGTATCCGATTTTCTGTCCCTGATGCCCCAGAATGATGGCGCGCTGGCTTTCTTTCTCCACCGTAATCTGTTGGGAAATTTTGACGCTTTTATTCCGAAAACGCTCCCAAGCTTCTGTTTCAACGTGCAACGCATAGGGAAGCTCATCAAAGAGCTGGTGAAAAAGATGCTCTCGGGTAATTTCTGCAGCTAAGAGGCGTTGGGGCATATCGCTGATTTGGTCTTCGGGGAAAAGCCAGGGGCTCTCAGGAAGCGTCTGCCCCACCCAATCCAAAAGATCATCCACACCATCCCCTTGCTGGGCCGAAATCATAAAAACTTTCTGGACCCCAGGGTGGTTAAATTTTTCAGCAAAAGCCAGCAGGCGTTCCTTAGAAATCAGATCAATTTTATTAAGCACCAGAACCAAGGGTATCTTTTTCTCAAGCAACGCATCAAAAATCCCAAAGGTTTCTCTGAAAGCTGGTTTTTGGCTGTCCACCAAAAGCAAAGCCATATCAGCCTCTTCAGGGGTTTGCCAAGCTTGGTGAACCATCGCGCGCTCTAAGCGTTTTTTAGGTTTTGAAAAGATCCCAGGGGTATCCATAAAAATGATTTGAGCATGGTTATGGAGGGCAATGCCCAACACGCGATGCCGCGTCGTTTGGACTTTGGATGAGACGATGGAAACTTTCTGCCCCACGCATTGATTGACAAGGGTTGATTTTCCCGCATTGGGAACCCCAAGAACCGCAGCAAATCCACAGCGTGTTCCTACGCAGGGAAGAGAAGAATCTGAAACCATCAACAACCGCCTATTTTACCTAAAAGAATCACCCAAGGATCATACGCCACCCTTCACCTTTTTTTAAGCTTTTTCTTTTGATGTTTGCATATTGTGCAACTCAATCTATCTGAGAGGCAAGCGCCCCAATAAAAAAGCTGGCCCCCAGGGGCGAAAAAAAAGAGGATGACAACGTCTTAATCTTATGTTAACTCTTCCTCTCTATCCTATTTCGTAACAGGTTAGAAAAAAATAGCCGGGCCAAAAAAGACCCGGCAAGTTCTACAGGGAGGCTTTACGTCTGGGAGACGTAAAAAGAGTTGGCGACACGCCAGCTCAGAGAGGATCAAAAAAAGGGAAGATAAAAAATAAAGTCCCCCTTGATCCCTTTCATTCTTATATAATTCTTTAAAAAATGCCATTGCGTTTTTTTTATACCCCTACATTATTTTTTGCATAGGTATATTTATCTCTGTACATGCTTCGTTTTGGATAGCATAGTGGCTTGAAATTATATTCGCCAAAATTCTGTAGGAGGGTCGTTTTTTGTGAAACTAGCAGCGTTACGGTCAAAAAACATGGCTCTGTTATGGGCTTGTGTCTTGTTAGCACTTCTTTTTTATGGCATTGGATTTGTTCGCGTAGGGGGAAGTTAGTCCATCACGTTAAGAAAACAAAAAAAAGATTTTTCTGCTGCTTCTAGGGTATCTGTTTGCGAAAATCGAGTGGGATTTTTATTGGTTGGCGTTGCTCTGTCTATGTTGGGGCTTGCTTATGCGGCTGTCCCTCTTTATAAAATGTTTTGCCAGCAAACAGGCTTTGGGGGAACCACCCAACAGGCGATAGCCCTTCCCACCCGTCAAGAAAAACGCCTGATTCGTGTACGCTTCAACGCAGATATCAATCGAGAACTTCCTTGGCTTTTTCAGCCCCTCCAACAGGAAATTGTTGTTAAAGCTGGAGAAGTTGGTCTTGCATTTTATCGAGCTGAAAACAAAAGCAATGAACCTGTGCTAGGCATGGCAACTTATAACGTAACGCCAGAAAAAGCTGGCATTTACTTTAATAAAGTAGAATGCTTTTGTTTCATCGAACAGCGGCTTGAGCCTAAGCAAGTCGTCGACATGCCTGTCCAATTCTTTATTGACCCTGATATTGTAAATGACCCCAACCTTTCCGATGTTTCAACCATCACCCTTTCTTATACGTTTTTTAGATTGAAAACATCCCCATAAACGTAACTTTTTAAAAAATTCCTCTCCCACGCCATCACGTGGGAGAGGGATTGTATGTTCAGTCCCAGATTGTGATGGTATGGATTAATAGTAAAACGTTCTGGCTCAGATTGCCAGATTTTTATGATAAATTCATAAGGGGTAAGGCCTTTGAGAGCTTTAAGTCTTTTAGCAAAGTTATAAGCATTCACAAA
>JBOFRK010000015.1:0-1301 GCA_051650945.1 Alphaproteobacteria bacterium | reverse complement strand
CTGGGTCTTGGATATACCTGCGAGATGTATGGAAAGAAAAAATATATTGACCAAAACAACGCTTCTCTAAATTTGAAACCCACCTCCCACAGGGTGATGTTGCGGATTGGCCATAGGTTCTAGGCAGCTAACCATAACGCCCCTATCGAGAAAAATTTTCTTTATAGGGGCTTTTTTTTGCTCTATGATCCTGTGGGTCTAAACATCAGCAAGGCCCACGAGCTCACACCCCATGGAAAACCTCCTTTTTGACTCCCATGCGCTGATGCGTAACCGCTTAAAAGCCCAACCTCATTTTTCTCCTTGGCTGTTTGATGAAGTCGCTTGCAGGGTTTTTGAGCGCCTCCAAGATATCCGAAGGCCTTTTTCTCGCGTGTTGGACCTGACCCCCTTTCATACCGGGCGCATGACGCCCTTCTTAAAAGACCTCTATCCCTTGGCCCGGTTGGATACATTTCCTTCACACGAAGCTGAAAAACAGCTAGATTTATCACCTCATGCGCCAGAAACCTTTGATTGCATTTTAAATGTTCTGGGCGCCCACTGGATTAACCATCTTCCTCAGCATTTGCAACAGGTGCGACAGCTCTTACAACCTGATGGCTTTTTCGTGATGGCATTGTGGGGTGGGGAGACCTTGAAAGAGCTTCGCCAAAGCCTCTTTTCAGCAGAGCTTTACCTAGACGGAGGTGTTTCCCCTCGAGTTATTCCTATGATCACTTTGGAAGACGGCCCTCCCCTTTTGCGCCAAGCTGGCTTCACGCTTCCCGTGTTAGACCAAGAAACCTGGACTTTTTTTTACCCCAACGTGCAAGCCTTGTTCCAACACCTGCGCCGGATGGGGGAGACGAATGTGCTAAACGCACGATCTCGCAAACCCTGCAATCGCCATTTGTTTGAGGTGGCCCAAACCTATTATCAAGAAACCTATGGGAAGCCAGGTGCGATTCCAGCGACATTTCAGCTTTTGATCTTTACCGGGTGGGCTTTTTCCCAAACCCAAGGGAAGGCCCTTGCCCCTGGCTCCGCAACCCATGCCTTGGCAGATATTCTGTAGAACGTGTCTTGTAAAAGATATTTCATAAGATTGTCATTCCCGTCCCTTCCTTGTCATTCCCGCGCTCTCCCGCGCACGAGTGTCCGGGGAAAAATAAAAATCTGTTTCATGGCTAAAATCCTAATTTAGTCGTCCCTGAAGAATAGCTGGAGCTTTTGGATTAGCTTGGTATTAGGGGCTGGACGGGTTAAGATAATTGCAAGAAATGAGGTTCCTCCCCTTGAAAGCTTGCAAAATGAAACCG
>JBOFRK010000014.1:0-22955 GCA_051650945.1 Alphaproteobacteria bacterium | reverse complement strand
GGTTTCCTTAAACGTAAGTCCTATGTGCTCTAAGCAAGGCACTACCGTTGGAAGATCTTCTAGAGACGCATTTGCAAGCAAAAGCTCCCCACCTGTGATGCCTGCAGCCATCATGTAAGTGCCAGCTTCAATGCGGTCACCCATCACGTGATAGCTCGTGCCTTCAAGGGTTGAAACGCCTTCAATCGTCAGCGTGCTCGTGCCAATACCGTCGATTTTAGCCCCCATCTGCTGCAAGCATTTTCCAAGATCAGCCACTTCAGGCTCTCTGGCGGCATTGATCAATTGGGTAGTACCTTTTGCAAGGCATGCGGCCATCAATAAATTCTCAGTTCCCGTGACAGAAATGACAGGAAAGGTATAGCTCGCACCTTGAAGGCCTTTCGGAGCTTTGGCTTTGATATACCCACTCTCAAGCTCAATTTCAGCTCCCATCGCTTCCAGACCACTCAGGTGCACGTCTACGGGGCGTGTCCCGATGGCGCATCCCCCGGGAAGCGAAACTTCAGCATGCCCCAGCCGTGCCAACAAAGGGCCTAAAACCAAAATAGAAGCCCGCATTTTACGAACGATGTCATAAGGCGCCACATGGTTTACAAGGTCTTTGCTTGTTAAACAAAGGGTTTTTTGGACAGGGGTTGCTTGAATTTTAGCACCGTGTTGGGCCAAGAGGGACTGCATCGTCTCAATGTCTTTAAGTTTGGGGACATTGGTCAAGATGAGGGGCGAACGGGTCAACAAAGAAGCCGCCATGAGGGGAAGCGTCGCGTTTTTAGCACCGCTGATGGGGATCGTTCCCTTCAAGGAAACGCCGCCTTTAATCCGTATACGATCCATGTCTTGCTCACTCCTTTGGATTAACGAATGTTTTTTTGAATCAACAGCGCCCTAGGCTGATTGAGGCATCGTCCCCAAAATGCGAGGAAGGGTCACACCTTGCTGATTCATATATTTCCCCCCTCTATCTTTATAAGAGACTTCACAATCTCCTCCACCTTTTAGGAAAAGGAACTGGCAAGCGCCTTCAAACGCATAAATCTTCGCCGGAAGCGGCGTTGTATTTGAAAATTCGAGGGTTACGTGCCCCTCCCATTCTGGCTCTAAAGGCGTTACATTGATGATGATGCCACACCTTGCATAGGTGGATTTTCCTAAACAAATCACCAATACGTCTCGAGGAATTCTGAAATATTCAACCGTTCTGGCCAAGGCAAAACTGTTGGGGGGGATGACGCAAACAGGGGTTTTTCTGTCGACGAAGCTTTTTTCGGAAAATTGCTTGGGGTCTATAATGGTGTGATCTATATCCGTGAAAATCTTAAATTCATCTGCAACCCGCGCGTCATAGCCATAGGAAGATAGACCATAGGAAATGACACCTTGGTGCTGTTGATAATCCACAAAGGGCTCAATCATGCCCTTGAGCGCTTGCTCACGAATCCACACATCTGGGAGAATTGCCACAAAAAACCTCTTCTAAAACAGACAAAATATCTTCTTTTGTAACATAGGTTTAAAAGAAAAAGCTAGTGTAAGAGTTCATTAGCCTAGCTATATAGACCCTTCTAGGGCTCTGGCTTGCATCAACGCAGCTTGGAGGCTTTTTTTCTGAACAGGGCTGGGAGCGCTGATAGGCAAGCGTGTGGCTGCTTCTCCCCACCCTTCTTGGCTTAAAAGGGTTTTTAAAGGGCCCGGGCTGGTGCTTTGGAACAGGGCCTCCGCCAGGGGGGAAAGTCCTTGGGTCAAACGCTGAACCGTTGGAAGCTCTCCCACGGCCCACGCTTCATAAAGGGCTCTGTAGGCTTTGGGGGCAAGCCCTCCCGCTACCGAGATGATGCCATCCCCTCCGTGGGCTAGGAAAGCTGAAAACGTAGGGTCATCCCCTGAAAGCAAGGAAAACCCTTGGGGAAGTGCGCGTCGAAGGGCCAGGGGCCGCGTCAAATCTGGTGAAGAATCTTTCAAAGCCACAATCCGATCACAGCTGGCAGCAAGCTCCGCCACCGTTTCTATCGTTAATTCAACACCAGCCCGTGAGGGGTTGTTGTAGAGGATGATCGGCAGAGAAGTTTCAGCATGGATCGCTTTGTAAAATGTCAGCAAAGCTTCTTGGGAAGGTTTCACGTAAAACGGGGTAAGCACCAACAAGCCATCACACTTTGCTTTTTCTGCTTGGGCCACTTGGGCAAGGGCCTGAGCCAGAGTTGGAGCCGCAATCCCCGCGATCACAGGAACAGATAGAGGCTTTGCCTTGGAAACGCACAGCGCCAGAATCTCAGCTTGCTCCTCCAGGGATAGGGCGAGGGACTCCCCTGTTGTTCCACATGCAACCACGCCGTGGACCCCCTGGTCTAAAAGCCAGGTCAGGTAAACTGCGAGGGTTTCGGTATCAAGCCTATCATGTTGATAAAATGTGGCCAGAGCTACAAAAAGACCTTGAAATTTTTTACGCATATGAAATGATCCCTTCATGGGTTCGTATAAAAGGAGTGCCTTCAGATGGTGACGTTATCGTTTTTCTCAAAGCTTCGCAAGCGCTTGTGTTTCCTGGCAGTTTTAGGTGTAGCTGGGCTATCCTTTGGAAGGGAGTCTAGGGCATCCCTTTCATTGGTGGAACAAGCCATCAAAAATCCGAAACAGTTGGCACACCTGGATCTCTCCAGCACCCATCAAAGCCCTGGCTTTGTGCGAGATTTTCTTTTTTGGCTGAAGGCCCATTATGCATCTGAAACCCTCAATTTTTCTCAGATCGTTGGTTTTTTGGAGAAGCACCCGGATTGGCCCCATCACCGTCAGCTTCAACTGGCAGCGGAAGCACAACTGGGGAAAGGAGAAACCCCCGCGGGAGTTGTGGCTTTTTTCCGGAAGCATAAACCTATTTCCAGCAAAGCGCACCTCGCTTACCTCCAAGCGCTATCCCGCACAAACCAGGTAGAGCTGACCCGGGGAGCCGTTGGGGAAGCGTGGATGAAAGTCTCCTTCTCCCCTGCAGACCAACAAGCTTTTTTGGCTTCTTTTCGTCACCTTTTAAAAGCATCCCACCATGTGGCACGGCTTGAGGAGATGTTGTGGGGGCAAGAAATAGGTCAAGCTAAACAAGTGCTGGGGCTTGTAAGCGAAGCAAAACAGAGCCAAGCGCGGGTTTGGATTGGGTTTTTGGAAGGAGATCCTTCTGCGCTCAAAGCTTATAACGCGCTTCCAGCCAACCTTCGTAACCATGAAGGACTTCACTGGGCCCAGGTTTTTTGGCTGAAAAAACAAAAAAAATGTGATGAAGCTATACGCTTGATGTTGGCCCATGCCCACAGCGTTTCCCACCCTTTAGCATGGTGGCAAGAGCGAAATTATCTAGCCCGGGAGATGCTTCAAGCGGGGGATCCAAAGCTTGCCTACCGTTTGATCACCCAACACCGGGTGCCAGGCACATCCATCAAAGAATATGCTGAGGCGGAATGGTTTGCCGGCTGGCTCGCCCTTCGCTTTTTAAAACAGCCCACCGCAGCTAAAAAGCATTTTGAGCAATTCCAGCGAGTGGTGAAAACCCCCATCAGCCTTGCCCGGGCAGGCTATTGGCTGGGACGCACCCATGAGGCTTTGAAACAGAGCGATGTGGCTCACAAAGCCTATAGTCGCGCTGCCGTTTATAAAACCACCTTCTATGGGCAATTGGCTGCTTTGAAAGTGAATCAAACCCCCTTTCCACGTTTTGCTGAGGTTCCTCAAGCATCTCAAGAAGCCCGCAAAGCCTTTGAACAGAGAGAATTGGTGAAGCTTGCCCGTGCCTTGCGCCCCATGGGACCTGAGGCAGAACCCTTCGTGCGAGCTATCCTCGAAGCATTAGCTAAACACGCCCATACATCTTCCCAAAAACAGCTGGTCGTGACTCTGACTGGAGAGCTGATGCCAACCCTTGCAGCAGAGGTAGACCGCCGAACCTTAGACATGAGTGGAACGGTTTTGAGGGTGGCCTATCCGCTTCTCCCGCTTCCCTCACACGTAGCCAAGCCTTCGCCAGAGAAAGCCTTGGTCATGGCAGTGATTCATCGAGAAACCCGATTTAATCCCCAATCCGTGGGAGATGCGGGCGAGCGGGGGCTGATGCAAATTATGCCTCAAACGGCTCATATGGAAGCGAAAGCTTTGGGGTTGAATCACCACCCAGATAAATTATTTGAGCCAAGTTACAACATCAAGCTTGGGATGGCGCACTTAACGCGTCACCTAAGCCGTTTCAACAATTCCTACATTTTGGGGATTGCCGCTTACAATGCGGGTGATACAGCAGTGTCCCGCTGGGTGGAAACCATGGGGAACCCCCACCAAGGGAAACTGGACGTGGTGGATTGGATTGAATCTATTCCTTATGGGGTTACACGGGACTATGTTCAACGTGTTTTAGAAAATTTGACCATCTACCGGGCGCGGTTGGGTCAAATAGCCCATACACCAGCCCATGTGTTACAGGGAAAGCCTGTCGTTCGAGGGTAATATGCAGTATGCCAAGCTCTCTTTCTAAGAAGAAGCTTTCGAGGAAGAACGGTGAACGACACCTAAAATTTTCTCAATATAAACAGGGGAAAAGCCAAGGGCTTGCAATGTCATAGACGCAAGTTGAAGACCTGACTCAACGGTCTCCGGGATTGCTAGATGCACCCCTGTGCCAATCAAATGACGTGCATGTTCGTGGTCATGAATGCGCACACAAATTTCGATATTAGGGTGGTGCTCTTGGAGATAGTGAATCACCTCAAGGGCGGTGCTAACCTGAGGAAATGTAATAAGCACCACCCGAGCTTTTTCAATTCCTAATGATTTGAACAGTTCAAAATCTCGGCTATCGCCATGCACCAGGGGATATTTTCGCAGTGCGCTCAGTTGTTTTACACGCTCAATATCATAATCAACAGCAAGGTAAGAGATCATGTTTTGAGACAAAATATCGCCGACCATTTTTCCAACACGCCCAAAACCAGCTATAATCACATGATTTTTTAAATCCGGTAATTCTGACGCGTGAGCAAACGGAGCAGGAGATGATTCTTTGGGTTTCTCAAATTTTTGAGATAAACGGTTGCCAACCCACGACAAAAAAGGTGTCAGAATCATAGAAAGTGGCGTGATGATGAATAAAAATTGGATTGTGTAAGAATCTAAGCCTTTTTGAACTGAAGCGTACGAGAACAGAATAAAAATAAACTCACCGCATCCTGACAGCAGGAGTCCCAATTTCAAGGCTCCCATCCAATTAAGACGAAAAAATCTTCCTAAAATGGTTAAGATCAAGCATTTGCTAGCAATAATCGCGACCAACGCAAGAGAAATAGGCTTCAGATTTTCTAGCAGAAAATTGAAATTGATTTCAAGCCCCACAATCATAAAGAAAAAACCAAGAAGCAACCTTTGAATAGGTTTTATGTCCGTTTCAATAGCATGGCGGTAAACAGTTTCTGAAAGGGCAAGGCCAGCCAAAAAGGCTCCAATCTCAGTGGGCAAATTAAATTGGCAGGCGATATAGCTCATCCCGAAACAAGTCATAAAAACGCCGGCAGTGAAAAGATCAGGGTGACGAGCGGAAGACAGTAAATGAAACAAAGGCTCAATCAAAAAACGCGAAACCATAACAAGAATAACCAAGCCTCCACAGGCCTTCAGCAAAGGCCATGTAAAGCTCCCTGAAAATTCTATCCCTGTGTCTTTTTCGAGGGCTACCAAAACAAATAAGCCCACAACTGCTAAATCTTGGAAGAGAAGAACTGAAAAAGAAACCCTGCCTAAACGACTTGAAAGTTCTCCACGCTCTGCGAGCATTTGGATAATTAAAGCTGTCGAGGATAAAGCCAAAGAAGCTCCTATAAAAATAGAAAAATATAAGGAAAATCCAAAGAAAAATTTCAAAACAAGGCTAAACAAAAGCGTTGTAAGCACCATCTGAGCAGAGCCTAAGCCAAACACATACGTTCTTAAAGCTTGCAATCGATGAAAAGGTAACTCTAAACCTACTTTAAACAGCAAGAACAGGACGCCCACATCCCCTAAGATATAGACATGCTCTTTGTTGGGAACAAGTCCCAAGCCAAAGGGACCTACCACAATGCCTGCAAAGAGGTATCCTAATGTCTGACTGATCCTGAAATGGCGCGTAATAAACGCAAAACAAACAGCGCTTGCCAAGAAGATGAGCATGCTAAACAGAGGCAAGGGGTAATGGGGCACCTTAAAACTTTCTCTATTTCAAATCTAGGAAGCATTTCATATGTAAAAAAGAAAAGCATCTCTGTCTAAAGCAAAAAGCCTGGCGGCCTCTCTAACGCATCCAAAAATCATAAGAGAGAATCAGAGGAGACTCAAGAACTTAAACCAAACACGATACTTCACAAAGAAAATGATTTCTTCCCGGATAATCCCTGCTTTAAGCCTATTCTCTCCTTTTACTTCTTTTGCCCTCCAGCATCCTTTCTAATCCCCTGCAGAGGTTTTTTCAAGATGATTTTCAGAAAAATAATTTTCCAATAAAACCACATATATAGCACGTCTATCCATATGCCATGGTATTTTTAAAAAGGCGTATTTCGGATTTCAATAAAAACTTGTCGCCTCAATTGAGCAATTTCTTTGCGCGCTAACAGTTCTAAGCGCTCACCTCGAAGCGCTCGCTCAATCTCTTCGCGGTTAAGTTTTTTTTGATGGTTAGAATTTTTCGCTTCTTTCTGGATAAGCGCCATCAACACATAGCCAGAAGCTGTGCGCCACGGGCCTGAAAATTGGCCAACAGCAGTCTTTTGTAACGCTTCTGCCAAAAGGGGATCAAGATCTTTTACAGTTAACCAACCCAGATCCCCTCCTTGCTGACGAGAAGGCGCTTGGGAAAATTGATAAGCAATTCCAGGGAAAGGAGCCCCTTTTTGAAGTAATTGGGCCAGCTGCACGGCTTCTTTATGGACTTGCTCTTCTTTTTTGGGATGATCTACATAAAGTACAATTTCTCCAACACGATAATGCGGTTCTTGTTGCTCTCTCTCATGGCGCTTGATGTGCTGATCGATCATCTCATCAGAAATACGAACAGATCCTTGATAATATGCACGGATATATTTGAGCCATGATAGATTTGCCCGAATTTGGTTTTCAAGAACCCCAAGGGGAATTTTATTAGCAGCTAAAAATTTCTTAACGCTTCCCTTTGACATCTTGTTGACGGTTTCCAGCTCAACAATCCCCTCTTCGATTTCCTGAGGGCCGACAGAAATGCCAACTGATTCTGCAGCTTGGATCTGGATAGCCTCGTCTATCATCATCCGAATGACGTTAGGCTGTAACATTTTTAAATGCTCTTGTGTATCCTTAAATCCTGCTGAAAAAGCAGACAAACGAAGCCGCTGATAAAGCTCGTGAAGGGAAACCATCTTCTTTCCAACCAACAAGCTGACGCGATTTGAAGACTGTAGCGATGAAGCATTCAAAGATTTTACGATAAATTCTTTTTGCAAGAAGAAAAGCGTAAAAAAGACTAAACAATTAAGGATCCAATATTTCATTCGTTACTTCTTCCAAATTCATAAGAATATTTTCAACTAGGAAAGCAATTTTTTTTGCCTCTCGTCAAGGGTTTCTTTTTATTAACTCTAAATATCATATCTCTTTAAGAAGATAGTAAGCTTTTGGGTTTAGGAAACAAGGATGTCTTAGTACCTTGCTCAACAAAATTTAAAGGTTTCAATGAGCCTCTTTTTTAAGCAATTCAAGCATGTTGAATATCCTCTGATAGTTTGCCTAGACGAAAAACGTCACCTTCTCTCACTGTCTTCAGACAAGCAAGAAAATACGTTTCGTTTGAGCAAGCTACACTTTGCAATTCTTTCCGTTTTATTTCGAGAGCACCCTCAAATTATAACCTACGAAAAACTTAAAGAATCTCTCAAATCTCAAAAAATATCGTTGGTAGATGTGACACGCTTACATCGAAAAATCTCTGAATTACGGATTCAATTAAAAATGTTTAACCCAAATCTGGAAGATTTTATACAAAATTTAAGGGGGATTGGATATCACCTTCCTTCCTGCTGGGAAGACATAAAGAAAAATCAGGAAAAAGCGACGAAGAAAAAAGAGCAAACTTCCATGGAGAAGTCTTTGGCATCAAAAAATTTTCCAGAATCTTCAGAAAAATCTTTCCAAGGGGGTAGAAAAAACCAAACCCTAAGCAAAAGTCTTTTAGAATTTTCTAAATTGATGGGTAAAAGCATTTTTCTAACACGCCAAGGAAATTTAACGCCTATGCAACACTATTGTGTGATAAATCGTTCAGTTTTTCCTGAAGATTTACAACAGATAGAATTAGATTTTTTAACGGCAAAAAAACAATTACTCCAAACGCTTGGGCTAGATTTTCAAGATGTTTTTCACATTCGTTTACGCGCATTTTTAGCCAATTTTTACACCTATATCAGCCTCAGCCGCGTTAGCGAATATATGATTTCCCATGAGCAGTGGTGCTTATGGTTTGAGCATGAAGTTCAGCAAGCTTATGAAAAAATTGTTCAAGCCCTTAAAGATATTGAGGAAGAACACGGCAAAAAGCTATTAAGCGCTCATACAGAAGACGAGAAAAAAACAGTTTCACTTTATCAAACATAAAATTCGTTTGGTATGAGAATTTTTATGAACCAGCACCCAAATCTTTGGGAATGCGTATCAAAAACCAACTTCCTTCCCCTTCTTGACTTTCTACCTCAAGAGAACCCCGGTGGTGTTGAATACAATCATAGCTGATGGAGAGCCCAAGCCCCGTTCCTTTTCCAGGAGGTTTGGTTGTGAAAAAAGGGTCAAAAATCTTTTTCAGAATTGACGCTGGGATACCTTCTCCATTGTCATGAATCATGATGATGAGTGCATCATGATTATCCTTCGTTTGAACAAGGACCTTCGGTTGATAGGTTAAGGGCTGACCTCCTTTATTCTCTTTGTCAAATCTTATTGCTACCGTCTCAAGGGCATTGTTCAAAAGATTTAATAAAACGCGCCCCATCTCTTGGGGGTAAATATGGAGCTTCCCCACCTTATCATCTAACTTTTTCTCGAATTGGATAGGAACATTTTTATGCTGGGCAAAAAAGCTTTGATAGCATAGGTCTGCGTATTCAGTGACGAAACGATTCATGTCTGTTTCTTCAAGAACTGAAGGATTAGAACGGGCATGCAAAAGCATGCTTTTTACAATGTGATCTGCTCGATCTGCATGTTCTATGACTTTTCCTAGATTTTCCTCCAGGGCTTCGATGGGGATGGATGGTCCTGAAAGATCTCCTGGTTTCTTCAACTCCCCCAATAAATCCTTTGAAATTTTTGCAAAATTTAGCACAAAATTAAGTGGATTTTTAATTTCATGGGCAATTCCTGCCGCAAGGGTTCCAAGGCTAGCAAGCTTTTCTTGGGCTATGATTTGGTGCTGGGAAGCTTGAAGGTTTGAGAGGGTGTTTTTAAGGGCTTGGGTCCGCTCTTGCACCCGAGTTTCAAGCTCGGATACCAGCTGTCGATTCTCACCAAAAATGGAAGAAATCAAATGCCCCCAATATCTCCAAGCAAGGGGAAGGTGTTTGAGGTCTGAGTCAATCCCCTGGCGCTCATTCTCTAAATGTTGAATCAACTCAAAAGAAGGTGAGATAAAATAGCGTTTAACAAGAATATAACTCAAAAAAAGCATGAAAAAAGCTGTTAAAAAAATCATGATGCTATCACTCAAAGTTATCTTAAGGTCGTTTTGGGCAACATCCCATAATGACCCTACAAAAACCAGCTTCCAAGGAGTTTTTTTAAACGGAATAACACAAGTCCAAAACCCATTTATCCCGCCAACATATTGAAATTTTAATTTTCCTGGCTCAGAAAAAAAAGAAGCCCCATTTTTCTCATCCAATAATGCTTCCGGAATTTTTTTCTTTAAGAACAGCACGCTTGCCTCTGGGGGTTGCCCAGCTTCCATAGAAGCTATGGTAGCGTTTTCTTGGTCAATCAATAAAACTTTTCCGAAGGGGATTTCAAATTTTTTCAAAGAATCAAGAAAAAAAGCTTGAGGAAGGGTAAAGCTGAAAAAACCTGTCAGTGCCTCTTTTTCAAAAGAAGGTGTCACATATTGGAGAGACCAAATTTTTTCCACCCGCCTATAAGAAAGCGGCAACCACGTTGGGTTGTCGTACAGCAAGGGTACAGAGAGAGCGCCTGCTAAGGTTTGGTTATCTTGAAGCCATTCCGGATTAATACGGGGAGGAAAGCTGTTCCATGGGCATATCAGCTTAAAATCATTTGAAATATAAGAAACTCGGCTTACTTGGGGAAAGGCAGTTAAAAAATCAGGGAGGATTTTTGGAATATAAGAAAAAAGCGCTTTAGCATTTTGGAGGGCATGTTCTGAAAGATGCTCCACAGACCCACTCCCATAAAGAAGGCAACCTTCAAAATGGTTTTTAAAAGTAACAGGACCATAAAATTGTCTTTTGGTGGATAAAAAAGAAGAGAATTTAGCGCGAACTGATCCTGAATCTAAAAAAGATTTATAACGGAACACAGAAGAAACATTAGAAAAATTTTGGGTCATCGAAAAAACGAAAAGATCCAAATTCTCCACCTGCTCTTGGAGGCGCTGTTCTAAACGCTCGAGGGTAGATTGCTGAACATAATGAAAAAGATAAGCATTGAAGCTGAGGGATAACAACACGCATACACAAGCCGTAAGGCTTAACCAGAAAAGGTAAGAGCGAACCAGGGATGTGTGAACTTGCCCGTTAAGCACCTCTTCAACATTTTCTGAACCATATAACGGATCATGGGGTGAATGCATGTGCTATAGCTTTCCTGATTTCAAAGCTTTTGAAAAATTCTCAAAATCCTTCACTTGAATCAGTGTGCGAAACGCAGCATTCACATTGATACGCCCCGCATTTGGTTGTGTGAGTATGGCAAACAAACTTGCATAGGGCGTCTTGCCCATCATCCCGCCATGAATTGCTTTCATTTCTTTGAGAGCCTCTACTTGATTTCCCTGATATAAAGCCATGGCTAACCTTATCACAAGCTCTGGCGGCGTGGGGACTATTTTTTTTACCATCGCTTGTATGTTTTGGGCGGCTTCATCCCACGATTTTAATCCCCAATAGCTGTCGGCTTTTAATTCCAGAGCTTCCAAACTATCCTGTTTTTTGAGGTAAGAAAGGGCCTGAAGATAATCACCTTTTTCGTAAAATGCTTGGGCCTTTAGATAGTTGATTTTATCTTTAAATTCAGCCAAATTTTCTAACTTAGAATCCAAAAGTTTAAGGGTTTTATCAGGCTGATTATCCTCTAGATACGCCTCAGCAAGGCTGATGAAAAATTTTGGATCTGTTGCGACATAGTTGGGGCTCTCTTTTTCAAGAATTGTCACCGCTTGGTCTGATAGCCCCATTGCCATCAGTTGTTTAGCGAGCTTTTCAAAAACAGCGGCCATTTCACCATCTTCTGGCAAGAACGCTCTGAACCGGTAGAAAAAAGCAATTTTACGAAAAGCTGGATGAAGCACAGCCAAACCGCGTTTAAAAACCTCGCCAGCTTGCGCTTTAAGATCTGGGACCTCAGGCTGTTGAGGGAAAAACGCCATGGCACGTTCATAAGATTCCAGGCTATTTTCAAAATTATTATGGGCATTGTATAGATTTGCTAATTCCTTAAGAATTAAGAATTCAACAAAATCTCCTCGCCAAGTTAGCCGCAATGCTTCCAGTTTATGGATGATTTCTTCCAGGGAAAATTGCTTTGATTCATATTTCTTCTTGATAGTCTCAAGCTCTTCTTCCGCTGAATTTTTAGCAAGTTTTCCTCCAAGATTTCGGCTCAAAAGAGGATTTGGAATAGCATTAGGATTTATCAAAGCTATAAATTCATTTTGATAGTCCCTCAGCTGATTTTCCTGAGAAGACGTAAGGTTTGCATCCTTCAGAATTTCGAAAAAGCTTTCTACCTGTTTTCTCTTCTTTAACTGAACCGCCGCACCCATTCCTTTCAAAGCAAGGGTTGGACGTAAGGGCTCAGGATAAGACACCAGAATATTTTTGTGCTTTTCCATTAACAACAGACCTTGCGAAGAAAATCCCATGCTGATTAGGGCAGCACCCCTCCAAAGCTCTGCTTCAGGGGGCAGGCTGGGGTTTGATAAAATGCGAAGTGCTTTTGCGTATTCTCCATTAAAAAAATATCCAACGCCCATGAGCGCCATAAACTCAGCATCTTCCTTCAAGCGCTGATTTTGACCATAGACTAATCGGAGGGCACCCAAAGCTTCTGTGCCATTTCCATTGGCAATCAAAAATTGAGCAAAGGCCAATTGAGCCAAAATTCTGTCTTCTTCAAGAGATTGGGAAATTTGCGAGCTGAGGCTTGATTTTGCTTGGGAAAACGGCATATCTTTAAGCTGCCAATCATTAAAATTAAATAATTTAATGTCTTTTTGGTCTTCTTTACTCATACGTCGATCTTCAATAGACGAAAAATGAAGCCCCCCTGGGCGTGAAATAACCAACCGCTCTTTTTCAGTTTGAAAAGTCAAATCTGAGACAAAGGGCTCAAGGACGAGGCCTTGAAGGCTTTTCACGAGGCAAAAATCTGCATATCGGAAAATTCCAGGCAGCCCCAAGCCAGGCGCTCGATCTGGCACGACAATCCACTCTGTTTGACGTTCGGGGTCTTGGAAGCGAACAACTTGAGGGTTTTGCATCTGGACCAATAAAGAAATGGGAAGCGCTAGAGAGGCCATAAGACGAGATGTTAAAAAAGGATAGGTGCCCGTTGGATTTTGCGTATCGTTTCCTAAAACAACACTCCATCCCTCTTCGAGCTTGTAATCTATCGAAGGAACAACAGTGTAAGGAATCTTCATTCTCAGCACAAAATGGGTAGGATGTTGAAGTTGTTCTGGATTTTCAAACCCTTCAGGCAAGCTAAATTTACCCATTTCGCTGAAATGGGTTTCAACTGCGTGATCAAGGATGATCCAAACGTAGGGACGCTGAACAAAAACAGCTGCAACAGGTGCAGGAATTTTTGTGTGCAAGGTTTTAGAAAAAAGAAGCTTCAACCCTTCAGAGCGTTCGAGGGGTTTGATAAAAGCATGAAACATTTCAGAAGGTTCAGAAACAGCCATTTTTGAAGAAAGATCAGACGGGCTTTCAAGCTGCGAATTAATTTTAGCGTCTATAGGTGGATCTTTTTTTATAAATGCTGGAAGTGGGACCGTCTCAGGGGAAGGAGGTGAAATTTTTAGGTTTTGAGGGTCTATCAACTGAAGTCTAACGCCGGTTTCAATGGCATTGACATCAATCTTTATCCCTTTGGAAAGGGCTAATCGAATGACCGTACGCTGTTTCTCATTCGTGACGCTCACCAGCCGGACACGCTTGGATAGCTTTTCAGACAAATCCTTTTCTGCAAGGGAGATGTTAGGGTCAAAGGTAAGCGTAATCTCTTCTTCTTTTTGTGATAGGTCGTAAGCGATCTGTTTTCCAACTGGAAATTCAAGAATTTGAAAAACCCCTGGGACAGAAGGGGCTGGCACGCTGGAAGCAACGGAGGGAGCTCCGTTTACTGGTTCAGGAGGCGCCGCATATCCTGATCCGCTTGTGATCCATATGCTCCAAAGAACCAAACATAATTTTAAACTATTTGAAACAATCGTTTGCACGAGATTTGCGTTAAACATTTCTGATGATCTCTGCTCCTTGGGGGCTTTACTAAAAGGAAAAAAATGAAAAATTTCTTCCCTTTGGAATCAACTTATTTTTTGTTGGAATATAGTGCCACCTATTTATTAAAAGGATCTTTTCAAAAAAGTGATTTACCTCTTTTTTAAAGAAGAACTTGTAGAGAAGAGCTTAACGCAACTGTTTAAAAAAATCTTTTAAGAGCTGAGAGCACGCTGATTCTTGAACGCCCCCCCATACATCAGGCTTATGAAAGCAAGACCCTGTCTGAAAAATACGTGCGCCATGCTCTACCCCTCCGCCTTTCGCATCATAGGCTCCAAAATAGACGCAACCCACCCTTGCAAAGCTTATGGCTTGGGCACACATAGGGCATGGCTCAAGGGTGACGTAAAGATTACAGAAAGAAAGGTGTGATTCCCCCGTTACCTGAAATGCTTTTTCTAGGACAAGCATTTCAGCATGGGCCAAAGGACTTCTGTTAGCAACCATCTGATTACCTGCGCGCGCAATGAGAGATTGGGTTCTACGGTCTATCACCACCGCCCCTACAGGTACTTCACCTCGATGGGCTGAAGCTTTTGCCTCATCCAACGCAAGTTCCATCCACCTATCCATATTTACTTGTTCTCCTCAGATTTTTTGGATTTCAATTTATCACCCTAGCTTAAAAAAGCTTGCGCTCAAAAATAAATCCATAGAAAGGAATAGGTTGCTTTAATTTAATGAATTTTTTAGACGAAGTTTTCTAGGATTAAAACTGTCAGCCCCTGGGAGCATTGTTTTTTTCTACAAGCCGCAAGATTAAACCAAGATTTATAGTTTATGTTGTATGTGTTAAAGGATTTATTTTCAAAATTAAAAAAAATATTTTTAGTCTATACTAAAAAAATAAAATTTACTATTTTAGCATCCTTTTTTAGCCTGATGGCCCTGACCAGCATTTCAGTTATTTTTTACACCCATCGACAATTTATAGATGAATTTTCGGCCATTGTTGATGAGCAAGTTGATGTCATTGTTGAGGGAGTTTCACGTCGGGTTTTTTCTTTTCTTGAACCTATCCAAGAAGTTACCCAAGCAACCAGCTGGATGATTGATTTGCCAGAGCAAATTATCAAGGAGAAGCGAAGTATTACATCTCATCTTTTGGGATTATTGGATGCATTTCCCCAAATAGAAAGTTTTACAATTGGCACCCAAGAAGGCTCTTCTTTAACAGCCACAAGGGTTTCTGGGAATTCTGTTTATCGGTTTAATCCAGATAAATTTTTACCCGCTAATGTCGCCTACCGGGCTACCTTGGTAAACCGTCAACACGGTTCGATAAAGGAGATTGACGAATATTATGAAGCCCAAGGTGATTTGATTGACTCAGAAGAAAACAGCTCCGCTTCAGCGCCCAATTCAGATTCTCTTATCATTTATGATGCGCGATCGCGCCCCTGGTATCAAGGGGCACAAAAGACACAACAGGTTTTCTGGTCAGATCTTTATCTCTATTCAAACAACGCAGAAATAGGCATCAGTATCGCCTGCCCTATCTATTCAACAACAGGTGTTTTTATTGGCGCAACAGCAGCAGATTTGAATATCAACGAACTATCTAATTTTCTAAAAATACAGTCCACTGGCCCCATTGCAAAAGTATTCATCTTTAACAAAGAAGGCGAGCTAGCCGCTTATCCAGATATTATGGAAATATTAAAAATCAAGACTTCAGGCCTTGAGATGAGGCGTTTGGATACTCTATCCGATTTTAATCTAAAAAAAGTTTATCAAGATTACCTCAAACGCCCTTATCAGAAAAAATTCATTTTTGAAGCAAATTTAAATACTTTTAAAGATATTGCCTATTTTGTCAAATTTCCTGATTCTTTCCATAAAGATTGGACGCTAGGTATCGTTATTTTAGGTGATAAATTTTTGGGAAACATCAAACAAATTCAAAAAGACACGCTTATTTTTTGTATAACGATGCTTATATTAGCCCTTTTTTTAATGGTCTTCATTTCAAGAAAAATTTCACGTCCCATTGAGGAAGTCGCCAACGATTTGAAACGTATTCAAAATTTGGATTTTGATCAAGAGCTTTACCTCAAGTCTCAGTTTTCAGAAATTTCAGATATGCTGGAAGCTTTAAAAAATGTTGTGACTGTACTTCGGTCTTTTGGAAAATTTGTCCCCAAAACGTTGGTACAGCAACTTGTTCTCGCAGGTCGAGGCGCACAACTTGGAGGAGAGCAGAAAGTTCTCAGCGTTATGTTTTGCGATATCCAAAGCTTTACAACTATTTCTGAGAAATTACATTCTGAACAGCTTCTCCTCCACCTCTCTGATTATTTCGAAGAAATGACCAACATTATCAAAAAAAATCATGGTACTCTTGATAAATACATTGGAGATTCCATCATGGCATTTTGGGGGGCTCCCCTGCCTGATGCTCAGCATGCTTACCGCGCCTGTCACGGCGTACTAGCCTGCATGAATCGGCTGAATACCCTCAACGAAACTTGGGAAAAGCAAGACAAACCCCCCATGCTTACGCGATTTGGCATCAGCACAGGACAGATGCTGGTAGGAAACATGGGGTCTTCCGATAGGCTTCAGTATACTGTGCTGGGGGATGTCGTCAATTTAGCTTCAAGGTTAGAGCAATTAAATAAAGAGTACGGAACCCGCATTCTTGTCAGTGAATCGACGTATCTACCCATCCAAGACCTTTTTATCTTTCGCCCCATCGACCGAGTTGCGGTTAAAGGAAAAGAAAATGGTGTTCAAATTTATGAACTTCTTTCAGAAATTTTAGAAACAGCAACCTACCCAGTCCCTCCTTTTGTAGAGCTTTCATGGCTTACAACAGAAGCGTATGAAGCTTACTGTAAAGGTAATTGGGAAAAAGCTTTAAAGTGTTATCGTAAGATACTAGAAGCCTTTCCGGATGATTTTTTATCACAGGTTTTTATCAAGCGATGCACGCAATTTATCGACACCCCTCCTCCAGAAGATTGGGATTTTATAACGCGTTTTGGTGGAGGTTAGCTTAGATATGTTTTGATTTTTAACCTGAATTCTGTTAAGAAGAGCACACCAAATAGTTTCTAGAGAAACTTTGTCAGAGGGCATAGATGGACACTGCAGATCAAACAACTGTCTATAAAGACCAGCTGCATCTCTTAAATCGCATGCTTCTTTTCAGCCAGCTGACCTCTTCCCATATCGCCCATGATCTAGCTTCACCCATTGGCGCTATCATGACAGGGTTAGAGATTTTGGAATTTCCCAAAAATGCCTCTGAAGATGACAAAGAAATTTTAGGCCTTTTGCAAAAATCTTCAGAATTGCTGAGAAGCAGGCTAGATTTTTTTCGTGCAGCCTACGCAATTGGGGGACAAACCCTTGGTGTTCGATATGTACGTCCCATTTGTCAAAACTATTTCAAGCTGCAAGAACGGGTGGAGCTGACATGGACAGACCACTTTGATCAAGTTAAATTCGCCAAGGGAACGTTGCAGCTTTTTATCAATGTCTTGATGTGGCTCCACAACAAAGTGCCTAAGCGAGGCGAGTTGGTTGTGACGATGAATCCAGAAACGCATACACTAGAAGCAACGCTTAAATCAAGCATGATTGTGGTGGGAGGAGATGATGAAGCTATTCTATCAGGCAAACTTCACTTGGAAGAAGTGACGGCCCAAAGCACACAAACCTACATGATTTTTCTCCTTTCTGCTGTGCTTGATTATCCTGTAACCCTTGAATCTTATGGCATTGATGAAATTTGTGTACGGATTCAATCCAAATCTCCGTAAGTTAACTTAAGGACCCCACAGAACAGGATGGTTGAAACATTGAAACACACGTATGTGTTACCAAGCACCCAAGGTGTTCCGGAAAGTTATATTCCCTTCCATCTGCACAACCTTCGTCAGCAGGTTTTGAAAAAGCAAGCTCCCCAACTTCATGTAACGACCCATGAAGGGGCTCTGGTTTCCCTTCAACAGACCCTACATTTTTTAAACCCAAGCTATCGCATTGTAACCTTACCACCTTGGGATTGTTTGCCTTATGATCGGGTCTCTCCCCATGTTGATGTGATGGCAGCTCGGCTTGAAGCCTTGAGCCACCTTTGGTCTGACCCACATACCATTGATTTTATCCTGATAACTCACCACGCTTTGGTCCAAAAATTACCACCGTCTTCAGCCTTTCGTTTTAAAGCATGGACGCTCCAACCAAAAGATCAGGTGAGCCGCACAACATTTTTAGAGCATCTCACACAGACGGGATATCGTCGCCAAGATGTCGTTTACGATGTCGGTGAGTTTGCCGTTCGGGGCAGTTTGATCGATCTCTTTCTTCCTAACGTATCAAACCCCGTGCGACTCGATTTTTTTGATGATACCCTTGAGAGCATCCATACCTTTGACCTCTCAACCCAAATGCGCCTGCTTCCCCAATCCCAAGTCGTCTTGCTACCCCTTGGGGAGGCGGTGCTAAACACGGAAACCATTCGACAATTTAGGGAAAGCTATCGCGAGGTTTTTTCTCATCGCAAAACGGTGACAGAGCGCCCGCTTTACCAAGCTATTTCCCAAGAAAAACCCTATCCAGGGATGGAACATTGGCTCCCTCTTTTCTATCCTAATTTGGAAACCCTGTGGGATTTACTGCCTCCAACCACCGCCGTTACCTTGGAAAGCAGCGTTCCCCAAGCTTTGGGAGCATTCGCCTCCCAAATTGAAGAGCACCACCACGCTCGCAAACAGTTTGATCTTCTGGAAGAAAAATCTCAAGGCGCGCCCTATGATGCCCTAGAGCCTGAGCAGCTATACCAACCCCTTGCAACAGCGATGGAAGCTTTGGCGCAGCGCCAACCAACCCTTTTTTCGCCTTTCCAGAACAGCCCAGCAACAGCAGACCAGGCAAAGCTCAACGTGCGCCCTGGATGGGATTTTGCGTTTCTAAGAAAAAATCCTCACATCAACCTGTTTGAAAAAATAACGGAAAATCTGTTACAGCTACAAAAAGAAAAGCCGCACCATCAGCTGCTCCTTTCAGGCTGGACGGAGGGGTCTGTTCTACGGCTTGCGCGCTTGTTGCAAGAGCATGGTTTGGAAGTTCCTCCTGTTGTTTCAAAATTTGAGGATCTTTCCCTACCTTTGGGCAGCGCGGTTTTACCCTTGAAGCAGGGGTTTCAAAGCGAAACACTCAGCTTGTTGACGGAAGAAGACCTGCTGGGAGAACGCCTAACGGGAAAAACACCAAAATCAAAACGCCAAAAAGACCTCTTTCGCAGCCGCTCTTCTTTTGAGGTGGGAGATATTTTGGTTCATCAAGAGCATGGCCTTGGAAAATATATGGGCCTTGAAGCCGTCAAAGTTGGAACAGGGCTACACGATTTCCTCGTTTTGGTTTATGAGGGGGGCGACAAGCTTTTTGTGCCGGTGGAAAACATGGACGTGCTTTCGCGGTATGGCAATGAAACAGAGCATGTGACCCTAGACAAATTAGGGCTAGCCCATTGGCAGAATCGAAAAGCCCGGGTGAAAAAACGTCTCTATGCGGTGGCTTCTCACCTCATTGCCCTTGCCGCAACACGACAGGTTGAAGATGCCATCGCGTTTTTACCCCAACCCAGTTTTGAAGCCTTTTGCGCCCGTTTCCCATACGTCGAAACAGATGATCAGCTCCAAGCTATTGACGATACCCTAGGGGATTTGGCTTCTGGAAAACCGATGGATCGTCTCATTTGCGGCGATGTGGGTTTTGGAAAAACAGAAGTTGCCATGCGGGCTGCCCATGTGGTGGCTTCCTGCCAAGCCCAAGTAGCCATCGTGGTCCCCACAACCCTTTTGGCGCGGCAGCATTTTCAAAAATTTCAGGAGCGATTTCAGGGGACTTCCCTTCGCATTGCTCAGCTGTCCCGGCTCGTTCCTCCAAAAGAAGCAACCTTAGTCAAAAAACGCTTAGCCAGCGGAGAGATCGACATTATTGTTGCAACCCATGGCGTGTTGGCCGACAGCATCGCTTTCCATAATCTAGGGTTGCTGGTGGTGGATGAAGAACAGCATTTTGGGGTTAAACAAAAAGAAAAGCTGAAAAATCTCCGTAAAAATGTGCACGTTTTAACATTAACCGCAACCCCTATTCCCCGAACCCTTCAAATGTCTTTGACAGGCGTTCGAGATTTAAGCCTCATTGCCACCCCACCGGTGGACCGATTCGCGGTGCGAACGTTTATTTTGCCCTTTGATGGCATGGTGATGCGGGAAGCAATCTTACGGGAGCAAAGCCGAGGGGGGCAGGTTTTTTATGTTTGCCCAAGGGTTCAAGACCTAGAAAAAGTTCGTGAGCGGGTTGAGCGATTTGTACCAGAGGTTCGCCTTGCCCTTGCCCATGGCCAGCTTTCCCCCTCAGCCCTAGAAGCAGTGATGACGCAGTTTTACAACCAAGAAATCGACGTCTTAATTTCAACGAACATCGTGGAATCAGGTATTGATATTCCCTCCGCAAACACGCTTTTGGTGCACCGGGCAGATCTCTTTGGGCTTGCTCAACTTTACCAATTACGGGGGCGCGTGGGACGCGGCAAAGCAAGAGGATACGCTTACCTAACTCTCGCGAACCAAGAGGTACTTTCACCAACTGCCATGCGAAGGCTTGAAATCTTACAATCCCTTGATACTCTTGGGTCAGGTTTTTCCCTCGCCAGCCACGATATGGACATTCGAGGAGCGGGAAACTTAGTTGGGGAAGAGCAATCTGGCCATATCCGGGAAGTTGGGATAGAGCTCTATCAACAGTTGTTAGAAGAGGCTATTGAGGAGCAAAAACAAAGCACCCAACCCCAATCTCAAAACGCCATTGAGCGCAAAAACCCCCAAATGAGCCTCCATTTTTCTTTTCGTATCCCAGAAACGTACATTCCAGCTCTGGATATTCGGATAGAGCTTTACCAACGGTTAGCAGCTATTTCTGAAGCAAATGGCGTGGAAGCTTTTGCAGCAGAACTTGTAGACCGCTTTGGAGCTTACCCCGCGGAAGTAGACAACCTCCTCGCATCCATTCATGTGAAGATTCTTATGTATAAAGCTTACATAGAAGACCTCAAAGTAACCCACGAACGAGGCGTTTTTATCCGTTTTTGTGGCAATGGGTTTCCCTATCCAGAAAAATTAATCCAGTGGATTCAAAGCAAAAAAAACATACGCATTAATCCAGAGCTCCGCTTGATTTGGGAAGAAAAAATATCCCCAACAGCACAAGGCGCCTTGAAGCTTCGAACTTTTTTAAAAGAAATTGCTGCGCTAGCTCATCCTTAAATTCTGGAAAAAAATATTCTATCTGTCTTCTTGCGCTTATCCTTTATTTTAAAATAATAGATAAAATTTATCTAAAAAAAAATTAACATTTTCTATAGACTAATTGTAAAAAATCGATTACCTTTCAGAAAACATGATAAAAAATAGACTATGGGTAGCTTTCATTTAAGGGAGAATACGATATGCCCGCGTCAGCATTGGCTTTTGATCAGAAAAAGCAAATTTTTGAACATATTCCCCTTGGCTATCAAGAACTTTTAGAACGCTTTGTTGATTCCGGTCTTTTAACGTCTGAAAAAATTCAGATTATTTTGACGGAGCATCAAAAAACTGGCGCCCCTTTAGATACGTTATTACTCGAATTGGGGTTTGTAACGCCTAATATGTTGACTTCGTTGATGGCTGAGCTAAAAGGCGTTCAAAGAATTTCTCTCCAAAATATGGTTTTTGATACAGAGCTTGTGCGCTTGATCCCACGGCAAATTGCTGAGAATTGTTTGGTGATCCCCGTTGCAAGGCAAAAAGAATCATTGCTGATTGCCATGGCCGACCCGGATGATGTCACGGCCTATGATCAAATCCGTCCCTACCTTCCTGCATCGACAGAGCTGAAGCTGGTGGTTGCGTCTCGCGCTGAAATTCTTGAAGCCATTGATCTCTATCACGGCTTTGAAATGTCTTTAGAAGGTTTGTTGAAAGAAATCGATAATGTACAAGCAGACATAGGCCATTTGGAAGAACATGGATGGGAAAACCCAACCATTCGCTTTGTGAATGCGCTGATCTTGGATGCTGTGAAAAAAGAAGCCTCTGATATTCACCTAGAACCCGAAAGCATCTTCGTAAGGGTTCGATACCGGCAAGATGGCCTCTTATCTTCGACATGTTTTTTTCATAAGAGCTATTGGACAGCATTTTCAGTTCGGTTAAAAGTTATCTCAGGTATGGACATTGCAGAGTCACGCAAACCACAAAATGGTCGTTTTAGTTTCTCGGTTATGGGAAGGGAAGTTGATTTTCGGGTTTCTACCCATCCCACGGTTCATGGAGAAAATTTCGTCATCCGGGTGCTGGACAAAAGCCATTCTCTTATCTCTTTAGATGAATTGGGATATAGCCAAACCGTTATGCGTGGCCTTAAGCATTGCTTAGAAAGGCCAGAAGGTCTTTTTTTAATTACAGGACCAACCGGTTCTGGAAAAACCACGGCGCTCTATTCTATCTTGACGCTGATCAGCTCTGAGAACGTCAACATCATGACGTTGGAAGAACCTGTTGAATATTGCCTACCGCTTATCCGGCAAACAGAGATCCGTGAAAAAATGGGGCTTAGCTTTGCCCAGGGCATTCGGTCCATTTTACGCCAAGATCCTGATATCATTTTAATAGGAGAAATTCGAGACCCTGAAGCAGCTCAAATGGCTCTGAGAGCAGCCATGACAGGGCATCAAGTTTTTTCTACCCTACATAGCCATGACAGCTTAGGAGCGATCTCCCGTCTGATGGACCTTGGGATTTCTCCATCTTTTTGCGCGGGTCATATCAGCGGCATTATGGCCCAGCGCCTCATTCGTTTGCTATGCAATTATTGCAAACGCGCTTATGAACCGACGCCTAGAGAAAAAAAGCTATTGGGGATTTCAGGAGAAAGCAAACTCTATCGTCCTCAAGGGTGTTCCCAGTGTCAGGGAAAAGGGTATCGCCAGCGTGCAGCCTTGGCTGAGGTTTTAGTTTTTGATGAAACGATAGATGGCTTTTTAATGGATAAAGTTCCAAGGCAAGCTATTAAAAATCACGCCAAAAGCAAGGGTTTCAAGACAATTGCCGAAGAAGGGATAGAGCTTGCCATCAAAGGATTGACGAGCCTTGATGAGGTGAAACGCGTTGTGGGGCTTCCTCAAATCATGCC
>JBOFRK010000013.1:0-3333 GCA_051650945.1 Alphaproteobacteria bacterium | reverse complement strand
TTCCCAACGCTTCTTGTAAAATCTCGGCGGCCTTATGAAAAGTTGATCGTTTGAGCCCACTTAAACGACGAAACAAATCATCTGGTAAATCTTTTACACTCTTATACTTCATGATTACTTCTCAAAAAATATCACGCTAAGACAAATCTGTGTAAAAGAACAAATTTTAATAAAATCCTAGTTTCGAAAGAGGTCTATTGAGAAAAAAATCTTAAAATGTGGATTGACCCAGGAAGCAGATCCTTTTATGCTTTGGGGATGTATTGAATGAGGAAAATTTTTCTTCTTAATCAAAGGGCGCTTAGCTCAGGTGGTAGAGCATCTGACTTTTAATCAGGTGGTCGAAGGTTCGAATCCTTCAGCGCCCACCACTTGTCTTCCAGGGTTGCTTTAGGTCCATTCGATTTTTAATCGCAGCCATTCCTTGACAATCCAAGCTATTTTCGACATTTTTAAGGGGATTGGTTAAGTTTAGCTTAAAATAGTTGTTTGAAGGATAACCAAAAAAGGAATAACCGTGGTTGATGGACCTGTGACACGTTCTGGAAAGAAACCTCCCAAGGTGAATCAGTCTCTTAAGGCTAACTCAACGGACGCTGCTGGAGAGGATTGCGTCCAACGGCGAGATTTTTTGGCGCTCACAGCCTGTACCGTCGGCGCTGTAGGAGTGGCTAGTTTTTTATGGCCTTTTGTGGACAGTATGAATCCGGCGGCAGACGTTTCTTCTCTTTCAACCCTTGATGTTGACCTTTCTGGGGTGAAGCCGGGCCAGGGGATCACCGTGATGTGGCGGGGGAGCCCTGTCTTTATCCGTCACCGTACCCAGGAGGAAATTCGCCAGGAAACACAAGTTTCACTTGGGGAACTTCTGGACCCTGAGCCAGATGGGCAACGCATCCGCAAAGATAAACCCCAGTGGCTGGTGGTGGTGGGGATTTGCACCCACTTAGGTTGCGTTCCAACGGGCCAAAAACCCACCGAGCAGCGGGGTGCTTATGGCGGTTGGCGCTGTCCTTGCCATGGCTCTGAATATGATGTTTCAGGTCGGGTGCGGCGTGGGCCGGCCCCTAAAAATCTGCCTATTCCGCCTTATGTTTTTCTGGATGAGAAGACCCTTCGCCTGGGCCAAACGGAGGTGGTGTGATGGCTGAAAAGCAACTTCCTGCGAGCACTCAGAAGCCCTCCATTCGAAACTGGATTGATGAACGGCTCCCGGTTTTCACGTTCATCAACCATGAATTGAGAGACTATCAAACCCCTAAAAACCTCAATTATTGGTGGAATTTTGGCTCCCTTGCGGGGATCATTCTGGTGGTGATGATTCTCTCTGGGGTTTTTTTAGCCATGTCCTACACCCCCCATGTTGAACACGCTTTTGATAGTGTGGAACGGATTATGCGGGATGTAAACTTTGGCTGGCTCATCCGCTATGTACATATGAATGGCGCGTCGATGTTTTTCATCGTGGTCTACATTCACTTGTTTCGGGGCCTTTACTATGGTTCCTATAAATCTCCTCGGGAGATTTTGTGGATCTTAGGTGTGGTGATTTTGCTCTTAATGATGGCGACGGCTTTTATGGGCTATGTTTTGCCGTGGGGACAAATGAGCTTTTGGGGCGCGACGGTCATCACGAATTTATTTTCCGCATTTCCTGTTATAGGAGAGTCTGTCGTGACATGGTTGTGGGGTGGCTTTTCAGTCGACAATCCAACCCTTAACCGTTTTTTTGCCCTTCATTTCTTGTTCCCCTTTTTGATCGTGGGGGTAGTAGCGCTCCACCTGGTGGCGCTTCACAAACACGGCTCTAATAACCCCTTGGGGATTGACCTGAAAGATCCAAAAGATAAAATCCCATTTCATCCAGCCTACACGGCGAAAGATTTGTTTGGGCTTGGCGTGCTGGGCCTTATCTGGGGCTTTTTTGTTTTTTTCTATCCAAACTTTTTTGGTGAGCCAGACAACTACATCCCGGCTAACCCTTTGGTGACCCCTCCCCACATTGTTCCGGAATGGTATTTTCTGCCATTTTACGCCATTTTACGCGGCGTTCCTGATAAGCTAGGGGGCGTTTTGCTGATGTTTGGAGCTATTTTTATGCTCTTTATCCTGCCGTGGTTGGATAAATCTCCCGTGCGCAGCGCCTCTTTTCGTCCTATTTATAAGTGGTTCTTTTGGGTGCTCGTAGCTGCCTGCGGTGTCTTAGGGTGGGCTGGAGCCAAGCCTCCAGAAGGGGTTTATTTAATTTCGGCAAGGATCGCAACGGCCTATTATTTTTTCCATTTTCTCGTTCTTTTGCCTTTTCTCTCTCGGTTTGAAAAGCCGCTCCCGCTTCCCCAAAGCCCCGAAGATCCAATCCTTGATAAAAAGAGGAGGGACTCATGAAGCTTAGACGTTTATGGATACAAGCAGGGGTGTTGTTGTTTTTGGGAATGGGTGGCCGTGGGTATGCAGAAGAAACCCCCCTTATTCCAAAGCAAGTCTGGCCTTTTTCAGGGATGTTTGGAACCTTTGATCGGGGGGCTTTGCAGCGGGGGTTTCAGGTTTATAAGGAAGTGTGTGCTGCGTGTCACGGGCTGCATTACACGCGATTTCGAGAGCTCCAAGCCCTTGGTTTTAATGAACAGGAAATTAAAGACCTTGCTGCCTCTTATAGCATTCTGGATGGTCCTAACGATGAGGGAGAGATGTTTGAGCGCCCGGGCCGCCCTTCTGATGGGATACCGAACCCTTATAAAAATGAGAAGGCCTCCCGGGCGTCTAACCACGGCGCTTATCCACCGGATCTTTCCCTGATGGTTAAGGCGCGGGTAGATGGGGCAAACTATCTCTATGCTTTGCTGACGGGGTTTCGGGAACCCCCCAAGGGCTTTGTGCTGGGAGAAAACATGCATTATAACGCCTATTTTCCAGGACACCAGATTGCCATGGCGCCTCCGTTATCGGATGGGCTCGTCACCTTTGCGGATGGGGCACCTTCAACCGTTCAGCAAATGGCGAAAGATATCACCACATTTTTGGCATGGACGGCAGAGCCAGAACTTGAAAAACGCCGCGAGATTGGGTTTAAAGTGCTTTTTTTCTTAAGTATTTTTACAGGGCTGCTCTTTTGGATCATGCGCCGCATCTGGAAACCCTAGGCGAGCGCTATTTGGCGATTAAGCAGAACCGCAAGCTTCAAGGAGGGGAAGAAATGTCTTCAGCTCAACACTCGCCCCACCCACAAGAGCGCCAGAGATACCAGAAACTTTCAAGAAGGTTTGGACATTTTCAGCTGTGACAGAGCCGCCATAGAGAACTGGGACAGTTCGGCCAGCATGGGGGAAAATTTTT
>JBOFRK010000012.1:0-5202 GCA_051650945.1 Alphaproteobacteria bacterium | reverse complement strand
CACAGCTTATCGCAGCCTGCCACGTCCTTCATCGCCTCTCAATGCCAAGGCATTCACTAAATGCTCTTTAACGCTTGATTTGCACTCAAGTTAGCTTTACTTTTTTAATTAACAAAGTAAGCTTTCCAAAATTTCATTTAAAAAGACCCTAAAAAACAACTATACAAAATTGTTTTCTAAAATTTTTGTTTTTTTTCTTCACAATAAAAAGAACGTCAAGCCCCATCGAGACTTGCTAAAAATCACACAAAATGGTGGAGGTGAACGGGATCGAACCGATGACCTCATGCTTGCAAAGCACGCGCTCTCCCAACTGAGCTACACCCCCTAAAATACCACACCAAAAAACAGTTTTTTGGTGGGCCAGGGAGGACTTGAACCTCCGACCTCACGCTTATCAAGCGTGCGCTCTAACCAGCTGAGCTACTAGCCCTTCTAAAGCAACAGCAGCAAAGAGCTGATATGCGCTAACCAAAGAAAAAACCGGCTCCAAAAAAAGAATCGATGATTTTTAACAAATTCCGAGGGGGATAAAAGGATGGCAGTCAATACGTTAGTATTTTTTTCTGTGCTAATGTTTCTAAAAAGCGAAATAAAAAACTTCACTTTCCTTAGAAAGGAGGTGATCCAGCCGCAGGTTCCCCTACGGCTACCTTGTTACGACTTCACCCCAGTCACTGATCCTACCGTGGTCGGCTGCCTCCCGAAGGTTAGCTTACCGCCTTAAGGTAAAACCAATTCCCATGGCGTGACGGGCGGTGTGTACAAGGCCCGTGAACGTATTCACCGCAGCATAGCTGATCTGCGATTACTAGCGATTCCAACTTCATGTTCTCGAGTTGCAGAGAACAATCCGAACTGAGACGGCTTTTAAGGATTTGCTTTAGGTCACCCTATTGCATCCCATTGTTACCGCCATTGTAGCACGCGTGTAGCCCAGCCCTTAAGGGCCATGAGGACCTGACGTCATCCTCACCTTCCTCCGGCTTATCACCGGCAGTTTCCTTAGAGTCCCCAGCCAAACCTGCTGGCAACTAAGGATGAGGGTTGCGCTCGTTGCGGGACTTAACCCAACATCTCACGACACGAGCTGACGACAGCCATGCAGCACCTGTGTGGAATCCGGCCGAACCGACAGGTCTCATCTCTGAAACCCCTAATTCCCATGTCAAAAGCTGGTAAGGTTTTTCGTGTTGCTTCGAATTAAACCGCATGCTCCACCGCTTGTGCGGGCCCCCGTCAATTCCTTTAAGTTTTAATCTTGCGACCGTACTACTCAGGCGGAGTGCTTCATGCGTTAGCTTCGACACTGAAAGGTAACCTTCCAACGTCTAGCACTCATCGTTTACGGCGTGGACTACCAGGGTATCTAATCCTGTTCGCTCCCCACGCTTTCGTGCCTCAGCGTCAGTTGTGAGCCAGAAAGCCGCCTTCGCCTCTGGTGTTCTTCCTAATATCTGCGAATTTCACCTCTACACTAGGAATTCCACTTTCCTCTCTCACACTCTAGCCCTTCAGTTTAAAACGCACTTCCTGGGTTAAGCCCAGGGCTTTCACGCCTTACTTAAAGAACCGCCTACGCACCCTTTACGCCCAGTCATTCCGAGCAACGCTAGTCCCCTCCGTATTACCGCGGCTGCTGGCACGGAGTTAGCCGGGACTTCTTTTCCTGCTACCGTCATTATCGTCACAGGCGAAAGAACTTTACAACCCGAAGGCCTTCTTCATTCACGCGGCATTGCTGGATCAGGGTTTCCCCCATTGTCCAATATTCCCCACTGCTGCCTCCCGTAGGAGTCTGGGCCGTGTCTCAGTCCCAGTGTGGCTGATCATCCTCTCAGACCAGCTACAGATCACAGGCTTGGTAGGCCATTACCCTACCAACTACCTAATCTGACGCAGGCTCCTCCCCTGGCGATAAATCTTTCCTTGTTTCCAAGAATATGCGGTATTAGCTGAAGTTTCCTTCAGTTATCCCCCACCAGAGGGCAGATTCCCACGCGTTACTCACCCGTTTGCCACTAAAACTTAACCGAAGCCAAGTTTCCGTTCGACTTGCATGTGTTAGGCATGCCGCCAGCGTTAGCTCTGAGCCAGGATCAAACTCTCAAATTGAAGAGTTGCAAAATCTGAATTTTTTCGAAAAAGCATTTTTCTTTCGATTCAAGATTTTCTCTTGCCCAAAATAAATTAACTGACTAAAATCATTGGGACTCGAATAATGGTCAGCACACAGCTGCCATCCTCTTATCCCCCCTTATATACTTTTCAAAGAACTGAACCCCTCTGCACGCAGAAAGTATTGATATTAATATCCACATCTCCCTCCCCTGTCAACAACCTTTTTTTAAAAAAAATTTCCAATTGTTTTTTACGGTTTTTTAATACTTGAAAACCGCCTAACAGCCCATAAAAAAATTTTCGGGGTTGCCACGACGAGCCGTTTTAAGCGACTCAGCTTTAAAAAAATCCAAAATTGCGCGACACACGCTATGCAAAAAAATATCAAGAAACAAAACAAAAAAATTAATTAAATAACAGTTGTTTTTATTAAAATTATTTTGACCAATATTAAAATATGTTAATATTTTAAAAATTGGAGAATGGAGTTACTTATGATGTTAAATTTTAAATTTTCTTTACCTTTTTTGGCAGGTTTATTAACCGCTAACGTTACTCACGGTATGAATTCTGGCCATGGCGATAACACACAAAGGACATCTCCCCGAGCTCCCCTTTCACAAACTGAAATGATTCAAAAAATGCGAAGCGATATGAGACAAAATGGAATAACTGCAACCCAAGGAGGTATTTTATGGAGTCCCAAGTGGCAGCAGACAAACGCAGCGCTTGGACGTGACAGGCAGCAAGGTTTTACCGGAGGAGATGTAAAAGCATGGATGAGTAGCCAAATAATCAGTAATGGCCTTGGATTAAGGGGTAATGCTTTCCAAACCCATGAAATATTAAGCCCGAGGCTAGATACTCGCGACATGTTAATTCAACAAGGCCTTGGCGTAAAAAATTTTTCATCAAACCCTTTTTCCATTGTAGTAATAAACCAAGACACTGGTTCTAGAACTTATAATTCAGGTTTTTCCACAAGTGGGCCAACAGCAACGCAAAGCAGTAGTGCAATTGGGAACTCTCTACAGCGAGCATTGCCTAATAGATCTCCAGAGCACATCCAAGATAGATTCAGCAGCTTTGGAGGCGGATCACTCGGGCTACCTTCTTCCCTTCCTCCCAGCGTAAGCCCCCAACAAAGCCCAGCAAGCTCTTCGTCAAATTCTTTAGCTGCACCTGCTAGTAACACTCGCCCGGTTTTCAACTCGTACTCAGAGGAAGTAGCCTGGAAAGCACGACAGGCAGGGCAAGTAGGACAAAGAAAGTAAATATCGCCAACAATACAAACACCTCCTCACGGGTGGGCGTCATCCCAGTTGAAACCAACGCCGACGCCCACCTCCAGGGGGACGCAAAGCTTCACGACATTAGACATCAACGCTTGCAAAGCAGGAACACGCAAAGACACCTCCCCTTCAGGGATTTCCAACAAAAGCTCATCATGCACTTGAAGCAACAAACGCGCTTCAGATTTTTCTGCGTGAAGGTATTGGAAAAGCCCTACCATTGCCCGCTTGATAATGTCCGCGCTGCTCCCCTGGAGGGGGGCGTTGATCGCTTGGCGCTCTGCTGCGTTGCGGTGCACAGGGTTGCGCCCTTGAATCTCTGGCACATAGCACCGCCTCCCCAAAAGGGTTGTCACATAGCCTTGATTGCGAGCAAGCTCCTTCGTCTCTTCCAGATAGCGTTGGATGCCAGGGTAGTGTTGAAAATAAGCTTCAATATAAGCCGCCGCGTCACGCTGGGGAATCCCCAATTGCTTAGCCAAACCAAAGGGGCTCAAGCCATAGAGAATACCGAAATTAATGGCTTTGGCTTTGCGCCGCAGCCCCGCGTCCACCCGCTCAAGGGGGACACTAAACACCTGGGATGCTGTTTGAGCATGGATGTCGACATGGTTGCGAAAAGCCTCTTGGAGGGAGGCCACACCCCCCAAGTGCGCCAACAGGCGAAGCTCTATTTGGGAATAGTCTAATGAGACCAAGCGATAGCCAGGCTGCGGAATAAACGCTTGCCGTATAGCCTTGCCCTCAGGGGTTCGAATGGGGATGTTTTGCAGATTTGGGTCGGTAGAGGCTAAACGTCCAGTAGAAGTCCCTGCCATCACATAGGAGGTATGGATGCGCCCTGTTTGAGGATTAATCTGAACTAATAACGCATCGGTATACGTGTTTTTCAATTTAGCCAATTGGCGCCATTCTAAAAGACGGGTGGGAAGCAGATGCCCTTGGTCTGCAAAAACCTCCAACACATCGGCCGAGGTGCCATAGGCCCCAGATTTTCCTTTTTTACCGCCGGGGAAGTGAAGCTTTTCAAACAAAATCTCCCCAAGCTGTTTCGGGGAAGCGATGTTGAAGGTTTCACCGGTTAATGTGTAAATCTCTTTCTCCAGTGCCTTGAGACGCTCTCCAAAAGATCCGCTCAATTTTTCAAGCCTCGCCACATCAACCAAAATGCCAGCCTTTTCCATGGCCACCACCACGGGAATAAGGGGCTTTTCGAGGGTCTCGTAGAGGGTTTGGAGATGCTCCTGCTGGAGACGCTGTCGGAATAGGTGATAGAGCCGCAAGGTAACGTCTGCGTCTTCCGCTGCATAGGCGCACGCCACATCCAGGGGCACATGATCAAACGTACGTTGCTCACGCCCAACCCCCGCCACGTCTTTAAAGGAAATGGTTTTGTGGTTCAGGTGGTGTTGCGCCAAAAAATCAAGGCTATGGCTGTGGAGCCCCGCATCCAGCACGTAGGACATCAACAGGGTGTCTTCCACAGGGCTGACGGTTTCAATTCCTGCGTTGGCCAACACCAGCAAGTCATATTTCAGGTTATGGCCAATTTTGCGAATGCTAGGGTCTGCAAACAAAGGCCTCAGCATGTCCAACGCAATTTCAGGCGCAATCTGGGGCGCATCTGTAAGGTGGGCCAAGGGAACATAAGCCGCTTGTCCAGGGGAGAGCCCAAGGGCAATGCCCACAAGTTTAGCTTCCATAGCATGAAGGGAGGTGGTCTCTACATCCACCACCATATAGCCCTGTTTTTGAGCCTGCTCCAGCCACTCAGAAAGGATCTGGGGAT
>JBOFRK010000011.1:0-6065 GCA_051650945.1 Alphaproteobacteria bacterium | reverse complement strand
CAGAGCTTCTTGTCTTTGAAAAGCAAGTGGGTGTTGAGCGGCACGGCCAATTCTATAGCCTCAGGGTTTCGATTCGAGGGGCAAGTCAGCAGCTGGGTGGATTTGAAAGCATTGTCATGACGTTTGATGATGTGACAGAACTTCTCGCTGCCCAGCGCAAAGCAGCCTGGTCTGACGTCGCCCGCCTCATTGCCCATGAAATCAAAAATCCACTCACGCCCATCCAACTCGCAGCAGAACGCCTCAAGCGTCGCTATTTGGTTCAAATTGAAAAAGACCCCGCCACCTTCCAGACCTGCATCGACACCATCGTACGCCAGGTCGATTACATCGGTCGGATGGTCGGAGAATTTTCGTCTTTTGCTCGGATGCCTGAGCCCGTTATGGTGGAAAATGACCTTGTGGCGCTGTGTCAACAAAATTTATTTCTCCAAAAAGAGGCGTTTCCTAAAATAACCTTTCATTTTGAACCTGGGGTTGAAGCACTTTGGATGGTTTGTGATGCTTACCAAATCGGGCAGGTTCTGACGAACCTTCTTAAAAATGCAGCAGAATCCGTTCAAGAACGCTTAGCGTCGTCTCCCCTCCTCCCAGGTGAAATTTGGGTTGAGCTGGAGGTGAAGGAGCAACATTTTCACCTCATTTTAACAGACAACGGGGTCGGTTTCCCAAAAGAAGGAAGAGAGCGTCTGTCTGAGCCTTATATGACAACAAAAGCGAGTGGAACAGGTCTGGGCCTTGCTATTGTTAAAAAAATTGTGGAAGATCACGGAGGAGGCGTTTTTCTAAGGGACCGTAAAGAAGGACCAGGCGCTCAAGTTGTATTGTTTTTTAAAAAGCAAATAAAGGATGCATAAGATTCATGTCCCTTGATATTCTAATTGTTGATGATGAGGCAGATATCCGAAATTTAGTTGCAGGCATTTTGGAAGACGAAGGCTATAAGGCCCACCAAGCTGCAACGCCGGAAGCAGCATTCCAAAGCATGGGCCGTCGTTTTCCCTCCCTTGTTTTGCTTGATGTGTGGTTGGGAGACGTGGGAATGGACGGTCTAGGCATCTTGGAGTACATCAAACAAACAACACCTAGCCTTCCAGTGGTGATGATGAGTGGCCACGGCACTTTTGAAATGGCGGTCACAGCTATCAAAAAAGGCGCGTATGATTTTATCGAAAAGCCTTTCCAAACAGACCGGCTTTTATTAGCCATCTGCAGGGCTTTGGAAGCTGCAAAGCTTAAACAAGAAAACCAAGCCCTCAAGCTTAAAGGCGGCGATATGGACATCCTCCAAGGGAAAAGTCAGGTTATGCAAAGCCTTAAAGCAGCCATTCAAAAGATTGCAGCCACCAACAGCCGCGTGCTGATTACGGGTGAACCGGGGGTTGGGAAAGAGCTGTTTGCCCAAGAAATTCATCGACAATCTCTGCGAGCAACACGACCCTTTTTTGTCCTCAATTGCGCAACGTTAAACCCAGACCGATTTGAGGAAGAGCTGTTTGGGGTTGAGGGAAACAAGCTGACACCTCAAAAATTAGGTGTCCTTGAGCAGGCCCACGGCGGCACCTTGCTTCTAGATGAAGTAACGGATATGCCACTTTTAACCCAGGGAAAGATTTTGCGAGTCTTGCAAGAGCAAATGTTTACGCGGCTGGAAGGCTCCCGCCCCATTCAGGTAGACATCCGCATCTTGGCTTCGACACGCATGGATATCCCCTCCCTTCTCTCCAAGGGATTGTTCCGGGAAGATCTTTATTACCGCCTGAACGTGGTCCCGCTTCAAATCCCTTCATTGCGTAAACGGCGAGAAGACATCCCGCTGTTGCTTGACTATTGCATGGAGACAGCAGCAGCTGCCTTTGGGGTACCGTCCCGGGCTTTTTCTAAAGAAGCGTTGGCAGCCCTTCAAACCTATGATTGGCCAGGAAATGTGCGGGAGCTGAAAAATACCATTGAACGTCTCTTGATCATGGCACCAGGAGAACCAGGGGAAGAGATTCGCCTGGACATGCTTCCCCCTGAAATGGGAGGGTTGGCGCCCACCATGGTTGAGAAAGATCGCGCAACAGAGATTCTTGGCCTTCCCCTTAAACAAGCCCGAGAGGTGTTTGAAAAACAATATTTATCAGCCCAAATTTCTAGGTTTGGTGGGAATGTCTCCCAAACAGCAGATTTCATTGGCATGGAGCGTTCGGCGCTTCATCGAAAACTTCGCAGCCTCCACGTGCGGGAGTAAAATATAAAGGGAACTCGGTCGCTTGCGGCCGAGTTTTAGAAGAATTTTAGCTGTACAGCTTTTTTTTCGACTTTATCCATTTCGAGCAGTTGGTTTTGAACATATTTTCTAATGGTTTCTTCGTTTGTATTGCCAATGGTTTCAACAAAATAACTTTGTGTCCACAATTTTTTTGGGTCTAGACTAGCATAAACTCTAGAAATAGGTTTAAGTGCTATGGTACTGTTAACATATTTAAGTTGCTCTATAGATAATTTAAGCTAAAAAATCGCCTTCTGTTGGAGCATAGCCGTTTAAAAAAGCGTCTAGACTTTGGGGCTTGCCACCCTCTACCAACACCTGTAAGGGGCGAAGGCTTCCCTCCTGACAGCCAATTAACAAGCGATCATCTAATAATTTTCCAGGAACCCCTGTTTGGGGCTCAAGTTTGGCTTCTAAAATTTTGAGCCGCTTTTGGCGCCAGGTGCACCACGTGCCAGGAGAAGGATTAAGGGCTCGGATCTTTCGCTCGAGAACAAAAGCAGGCACGTTCCAGTCCAGCTCTCCCTCTTCTTTTTTCACCTTGGAAGCATAAGTTATGCCTTCCGTTGGTTGAAGCTGCAACGTCCGTTGTCCGTTTAAAAAAGGAAAAAGCTCTTGAGAAAGGAGTGCCGAACCCAATTCAGAAAGCGCCCCTTGGAGCTGAAGATACGTTGCGTCAGGCGCGATAGAAATCTCTTGGGTTGCAAAAAAAGGCCCTGTATCTAACCCCTCATCCATCTTCATCAAGGTGATACCTGTGGCTTGATCCCCTTCAAGAATAGCCCGATGAAGGGGGGCGGCCCCCCGCCACCGTGGAAGCAAAGACGCGTGCACATTGATGCACCCCAGAGGAGGAATTTCTAGGACAGCTTTAGGGAGCAAAAGCCCATAGGCCACCACCACAACAACATCAGGCTTTAGAGCAGCTAGATGAGCATGCGCTTCAGGAAATTTCAGAGAAGAAGGTGTTTCAACGGGCACCCCCCAACCCTCAGCAAGTTGGTGAACGGGGGTTTTTTCACGGTGCTGCCCTCTGTTTTTGGGACGTGGCGGCTGGGTGTAAACGGCGACGACCTCATAGCGCGGGTCCTCTAAAAGAACCTTCAAGGAAGGCACTGCAAAAGCCGGAGACCCCATGAAGACAACACGCAATTTCCTTCCAAATACACCGTTTTTTTTTGAATCATGTCTCAGAAGCATGAGCTGATTTTTTTGCCTTTATTAATTTTTTAACGATCATCTCTCGCTTCAAAGCAGAAAGACGCTGGAGATAAAGGATGCCATCGAGGTGGTCAATCTCATGTTGAACGCAAACCCCCAACAGGTCTGTTCCGTGGAGCTCACAAGTGTTTCCCTGGGGATCAAGATAGCGCACTCTCACTTCTGCAGGGCGTACCACGTCCGCATAATGTCCTGGAACCGAGAGACAGCCCTCTTTGAAAGCAACCTTTTCTTCACAAGCCCAAATCACTTCTGGGTTAATCAATTTAATGGCTTTTCGAGGTATAGAAACAGCTTTTTCTTCTAGATCAACCACCCCTTCTCTGCCGTGCTCAACATCCATCACAATCAGGCGTTTGAAAATGTTCACTTGAGGAGCCGCTAAGCCAATTCCCTCGTAGGCATACATGGTTTCCTCCATGTTATGTAAAATCTCCAAAATCTCATCATCAATTTTCTCAACAGGACGAGAAACCTGATGCAACCTTGGATCTGGCTCTACCAACACATCCAAAACCATCTAACAACAATCCTCTAGAATTAAAATTAACCTACCCCCTCCATTGTAGCGTGCTTGACACAATCGTCAATTAATTTAAAGCGACTTCAGATGGCGGGTTTCCACCGTTCGAAACGTTTGTTTTGAAGAACATAAAATGAGGCTGTGAAGCAGGGTTTGCCCAGACGTATGGCGGATTCCTTTTAGCAATGAACCACTGGTCACTCCCGTTGCGCAAAACAAAACATCTCCCCCCGCCAGGTCTTCTATCCCATAAAGCGCCTCAAATTCAGTAATACCGCAGGCAAAGCCTCTTTCTTTCTCTTCATTGGTTTTGAAAATCAAACGCCCCTGCATCCATCCCCCAAGGCATTTAAGAGCAGCAGCGGCCAAAACCCCCTCAGGCGCACCTCCCGTTCCCACATAAAGGTCCACCTCGCTTTCCGGCAAGCAGGTTGCCATGGCCCCGCTTACATCCCCATCGGAGATGAGGAGGATGGCCGCCCCTGCATCACGGATGCCTTGGATTAGCTGAGCGTGCCTGGCACGATCTAGCACACAAACCTTCATCTTTTTTATCGCTTTTCCCTTCGCATGGGCGAGTCTTTTCAAATTCTCTTGGATGGGGAGGTCTAAACCCAAAAGCTCTGGCGAAACTCCAGGGCCTACCGCTAATTTTTCCATATAAACATCAGGGGATTTTAAAAGTTTCCCCTTTTCCCCAAAGGCGATGACGCTCATGGCGCCTGGGTCCCCCCGGGCTGTCAGGGTAGTTCCCTCCAAGGGATCTAAAGCAATATCCACTTCAGGGCCTGTGCCGTTGCCAACGGTTTCTCCCACATAAAGCATGGGGGCTTGGTCTCGCTCCCCCTCTCCTATCACGACAGTTCCTTGAATAGAAAGCTGATTCAGCGCCTGACGCATAGCATCAACCGCAACTTGATCAGCAGCTTTCTCAACCCCCCGACCTATGAAATGAGATGCAGCAAGGGCAGCAGCCTCCGTAACCCGAACGACCTCAAGGGATAGCGCGTGATCCATGGGATAACCTTTCCTAATTTGCTAGATTTTTTCGACCAAACCAGCTTTTGAGCGGATTGCTTTTTGAGCTTGCTGCAAACGCTTCTTTTCAGATTCAAGCTTTCGTCTATCTTCTCCATGCTCCTCAGACACACTCCTGGGAGACGCCTTTCTGGGCTTTAAAGCCTCTTCGCGGGGGGGAACTTGGTTTAAATCAATATAGTTATCTTTTTCAAGATGGGGCTGGTCCGTCAAACGGCTTCCCAAATCGGGCGTGCAACCGCCGAGAAAGAAACTAAAACACATGCAAGGAAAAAAATACGACATAAACCGGATTATGTTAGGGAGGCCTTATAAAATCAAGTTTTTTTTGAGGTTGTGTACGCGTACAGTATCTATGAGACTCAAGCATCTGAAGCGGTATCTCAAAGGGGAAAACATCTTTCGCAATTTTTTTTGGAGCTGAATAGGCGTTATCGCTTTGTTACGCTCGTACCCCCTTATGTACCTTAAGATCCATCCTGGACTAAAGATCTTATCTCTCAGCATCCCAAAAAGGGGGCGAAAAAAATCCCCCCCCCTTGCGGGGGAGATGTTTAAAATTTTTGCCCCTGTTACAAAGCCCCTGGGGTTTGTTCCTCCAATTTACGTTTGCCCTTAACAGCCTGCCCCTCTTGTATTTGTTTTGCAGCTTCTGGTTTTAGGTTCCATGCAGCTTCTGGTTTTGGGATCCATGCTTCAAAAAGGGGTTGGTAAAGCGTTTTTTCCCCAACCTCATATTGCTTCGCGATCACTGCCAAATAAGGACCTTGAATATAGATTTTTTTAGCGTTCCTAAAACGATCTTGTTCTGGCTGAAGAACTGTGTCAGAAGGGATTCCAATGCCTTTGGCTGAGATTTGGAAATAGGCTGATGTCGAAGAATCTTCAGATGCTAGATAGTGTCGTCAAAAGATTTTTTTTATGTTAGGATGATATGTAGAATCAATCAATAAAAGGTTTTATTTATGACAGCTTCTCATCGACGTCACGATATTTCAGATCACGTATGGAGCCTTTTAGAGCCCCACT
>JBOFRK010000010.1:0-8270 GCA_051650945.1 Alphaproteobacteria bacterium | reverse complement strand
CTTGATGGAGAATTTCTTCTCAAAACTCAAGCAATACCGTGCTATTGCAACACGTTATGACAAAACAGCTACCAACTTCCTCGGCGCTATTCAATTGGCTTCCGCAATCATTTGGCTCAATTGAGGACACGCCCTAGACCTCTTGTCGAAACTAGGATTTTATTAAAATTTGTTCTTTTACACAGATTTGTCTTAGCGTGATATTTTTTGAGAAGTAATCATGAAGTATAAGAGTGTAAAAGAACAAATTTTAATAAAATCCTAGTTTCGACAAGAGGTCTATTCTAGAGACGCATCCTAATAAAGATGGCCTTCACATATCTTTTTCATGCTTTTCCTGTTTTTAAAAGTTGTTGATTTTTTTATTAGGGGAACACACTTTGGGGGTGAGGTTTTAGACAATCGCAGCGGTGGATCTCACCGGGCGCTAAAATGGCAAGGCAAAACCATCGGCCTTTGGCGGCAGGTCTAGGTCCTTTGCGCATGTATGGCAGGATAAGCTTACCCAAACCTCGTCTTGTCCTGCGCATTCGCCTCAATTAATCTGAGACTTGGTATAATTTTGCGTAACCAGATACTTTTTAAAGTCCAAAAAATCTATTTTTTCATGTCAGTTTTACTTGCCTGGAAGAAGATAATTTGCTTCATAAAAAAAATAAGGCAATTTTTTCCGAAAAAAAGCTTGACTTTTTGATGGTTTTTTTAAGAAAATGTGTCGAAAAAAGAAAAAAATTTATAAAATTTTTATTATTATTTTTTTTCTCTAGACAAAAAAATAATTTTTGGCAAAATATTTTACATAAGTTCTTTGTTTAGAAAAACGAGGCAAGGCATTTCCTCTTCTAGGAACAGATAATAAAAAGGAGCCACGAAATGAATTCGGGAAAACGTATCAGAAAACTCTCCCCCTTCACGTTTGTAAATCATGGGTATGAGGGAGAGCAACAATCTTCCCACACCAATGAGTTTGAAGGGCCCTATTCCGCTTATATGATACGGCGCAGCAAGCAAAGTAGCTTAAAAATGCTTCGTCGTGCCCGTGGACTGACCCTTGAGGGTTTGTCAGAACTTACAGGCATCTCGCCTTCTTATCTCTCACGCCTTGAAGGGGGAGCCCGGCGTTTAAATACAGACTTGTTAGAACGCCTCTCTGCTGTGTTGGGGTGTCAACCAGGAGAGTTGTTGAACCTTTCAGGTGCTTCTTCTAACCCGTCTTCTCGCAACATTCGGGTTGCACACGATAGCCACCACGAAATTGGTCATGCCTATCCCCATGAGCATGGAGCAGAAGCCGCTGTGCCCCAAAAAGATCTGCCAGTCTACAGTGTGTCAACGCCTCTAGGCCTTTTGCCAGGCGCCTCCCAAGAGGCTACCACCATCGATTTTATAAACCCTGCAGACTGGACTTTCCGTCCGCCGCAGCTTTTAGGGATTCCAACTGCTTTCGCGCTTTATGTGAAGGATGATGAAAATGCTCCTAAATATATGACAGGAGATGTCTTGTTCGTTCACACAACGAGGCCTTTGTCACCGCGCTGCTCTGTGGTCGTGCTTACAAAAAATGATCACGCGTTGATTCGTCAATTCTGGGGTTGGGATCAGGAATGCTTGTTGGTTTCCCCCTTTGCAGCACACGAGCCTAAGGAAAAGGAAAGCATTCCTCGAGAAGAATTGAGGGCTGTTTACAAGATCATTGGGACGCTGGAAGACCATTAAGCGCTGGTTTTTTTATGAGAGCTTTGGCCCAGAAAAAAAATTCTTTTCTCTGGGTTTGGGCTTGAAAAAGTTGTTTTCAGGAGATTTTTAAAAAATCTCCTTTTTTTACCCCCTCGCGGGCGCTTTTTTTTGCTATAGTTATCCTTGTGGGTATTCAATGGATGGAAATTTACAGGATGGAAGAGCCTCAAATTGTAACGTTTGGCTGTCGCCTGAACACTTATGAGTCTGAAGTGATGCGCCAGCACGCAAAGCAAGCTGGTCTTGAAAATGCCGTTATTGTGAATACATGTGCGGTAACAGCAGAAGCAGAGCGTAAGGCGCGTCAGACCATTCGAAAGATGCGGCGTGAGCACCCGAAGGCTATGATCATCGTAACCGGATGTGCTGTCCAAATTCGTCCCAAGGTGTTTGAGGCGATGCCCGAGGTGGACCGCGTTTTGGGAAACCAAGACAAGCTGCAGGGTGAGAATTTTAAGCCAGAAATTCCCCAGCGCGTGCTGGTTCAAGACATCATGGAAGTCAAAGAAACAGCCCATCATTTGGTGACAGGTTTTGAGTCTAAAGCTCGCGCGTTTATCGAAATTCAAAATGGTTGTAACCATCGTTGCACTTTCTGCACCATCCCCTATGGACGTGGTAATAACCGCAGCACCCCCGCGGGTTTTATCATAGACCAGCTGCATGTGTTGGTTCAGCAGGGGTTTCAAGAGGTTGTGCTGACAGGGGTTGATATCACAGACTATGGCCAGGACTTGCCAGGAAAGCCCGCCTTGGGCCGCCTGGTTCAGCGTATTTTGCAGCAGGTACCAGAGCTGCCTCGCTTGCGTTTGTCTTCCCTAGACCCTGTGGAAGTCGACCCACTTCTGTTAGAATGTATCGAACAAGAGCAGCGCTTGATGCCACATTTTCACCTAAGCCTTCAGGCAGGTGCTAACCTCATTCTCAAACGCATGAAACGCCGCCATCTGCGGGAGGATGCGATTGCTTGGTGCGAACAAGTGAGAAGGCTACGTCCAGAGGCTGTTTTTGGCGCCGATTTAATTGTTGGGTTCCCAACAGAAACAGAGGAAATGTTTCAAGAAACCCTGGCGTTGGTGGAGCAGTGTGGGCTTTCCTACCTCCATGTCTTCCCTTATTCTCCAAGGGCTGGCACACCGGCTGCTAAAATGCCCCAAGTCCCACAGGCTATCATTAAAGAACGCGCCGCTCGTCTTCGTCACGTGGGGGAGGCTCGGCAGATGGCTACCCTGGATAGCTTTGTAGGAAAAGCCGTATCGGTTTTAGCTGAGCAGCAGGGTTTTGGCTATACAGAGCATTTTGCGCCTGCTAAATTTGAAGGTATTGCCCCCTTTGATAAAACCATCATGAAGGGTAGGGTCAAATCCGTTGACAATGGTGTGCTTCACGTTGGGAGAGCCTAGCTAGAAAATGTCTGTTTCAAAAGCATCTTCAGGGGAAGGTTCTGGTGGGTGGTTCAAGCGCTTAAAGCAAGGACTTAAAAAATCTTCACAGGCCTTAGGAACCCAGGTTGTATCGCTCCTCAAGCACCGCAAGGTAGACGCTACAACGTTGGAAGCTTTGGAAGAGCTTCTGCTTCAGGCTGATCTAGGCGTTTCGGCAAGCACTCGACTGGTTGAGCAGGTTCGTCAACAGAGATTTCCAACCCCCTTTGATCCAGAAAAAGTTCAGGTTTTTTTGGCAAATGAAATGAAGCAACTGCTGCAGCCTTGCGAGAAGCCTCTCATTCCTGAAAAAAAACAGGGAAAACCTTGGGTTTGCTTGATGGTTGGGGTGAATGGAAGTGGAAAAACAACAACTCTAGGTAAGCTGGCGGCTCTTTGGAAGGCCCAAGGCTATACCTTGCGTCTGGTGGCGGGAGATACCTTTCGGGCTGCTGCTGCTGAACAGCTTGCGGTTTGGGCGTCCAGATCTAACGTTCCACTGCAGCAGGGCAAACAAGGGGCTGATCCAGCGGGTTTGCTCTTTGAGGCTTACCAGGCCGCGTGTCAGAACCAGGAGGACATCCTTTTAGTGGACACGGCAGGCCGGCTTCAAAACAAAGCCCATTTGATGGGAGAGCTGAGTAAGCTTGTGCGGGTTTTGAAGAAGCATGATCCAGAAGCACCCCACAGCTGTGTTTTGGTTTTGGATGGAACCGTCGGCCAAAATGCTTTTTCTCAAGTGGAGCTTTTCCAAAAAACGGTTGCGTTGACGGGTTTGATTATGACAAAACTAGACGGGACGGCTAAAGGGGGTGTTTTGGTTGGCCTTGCAGAGGCGTTTCGGCTTCCCTTCCACGCTATTGGCTTAGGAGAAGGTGTTGACGACCTTCAGCCTTTTCGAGCAGATTCTTTTGCTTCTCTGTTGATGGGGGTTGAGCCTCCGGAAACGCTAGATGAGGTATAAGAGATAGTGATGCATGGCACAAGAGGATTTTAAGTCATGGAAGCGTTTATCCAAGAGTGGGGTTATCTCGCAGTTTTTCTGGGTTCTTTAGTCGAGGGCGAATCGGTCATCCTAACCGCGGGCTTTTTGGCTTCCCAAGGTTATCTTTCCCTGTTAAAGATCATTCTCATTTCTTTCATCGGAACTGTGATTGCGGATCAGCTTTTGTTTTTTGTAGGCACTCACTTCGGTTTGCGAATCATCCAGCGTTTCCCTAAATTAGAAGCGCCTTCCCAGCGCGCTTTTGAGTTATTGCACAAATACGATACTGCTTTCATCTTGAGTTTTCGTTTCATATATGGCATTCGCACGATCAGCCCCGTGATCATCGGAGCTGCTGGTGTTGAATTTCCTCGTTTTGCTGTTCTTAATATCATTGCTGCAGCAATTTGGTCGGTTTTAAGCTGCTCCGCGGGCTATTTTTTCGGGGATTTCTTAATGAATCGCATCACCCCCACCCAGAGGGTCTTCGTGCTGGCGGGTATTGCACTTGGGTTACTTTTTTGGGTTGTTTGGAAATTTCGAAAAAAAATCTTCCCCTTTTTAAGAAAAGCTAGATAGTGTCGTCAAAAGACATTAAGCCAAAGTGCAAGGCAACGAATGTGGGTTGCCGCAAGGAAGGAGGAACTGTTTTTAGCGTATCGTGCGGCTATTCCTCCCCCATCGCTTAAGATGCAAGAAAGCATTTTCTACCAAATGTCGCAGCTTGTACAAATCTCTGTCGTAACAGCGTTGTATTTTTCGGTTCTTTTTTGGAGGAATAACCGACTGAATGTCTCCATTTTCAGCCATTTCTAAGATAGCATCTGAATCATAGCCTTTGTCAGCCAAAAGGCACTTGGCATTTATCATTTATGGCACTGTTAACAAAATAATTTTATTACATTTTAATGGATCAAAAATTTCAGGAATAGAGAGGTGAAATTTTCTGCGAATGGCTTTTGCCTGGGCCCATTTTTTCTCGATGGGATTGAGATCTGGCGAATAGGGAGGCAAGTAAAGCAGGGTATGTCCCGCCTCGAGAAATCTCTGTTTCATGGCAGCTCCTTTGTGAAACGCAACATTGTCCATCACCACCACGCTGTTTTGAGGCAATTTGGGAAGGAGGTCTTATGCCACCCAGGCAGTGAAAATGTCTGTATTAATGTTGGTTTGAAAGAGGCTGATTGTCAGCAACACGCCGCCCAAAAGGGCGCCGATGGCGTTGGTTCGGCCCTTTGCTCCCCAATCATGGACACCCAAACACCGTTTTCCCAGGGGTGAATAGCCGTGGGTACGAGGCATGTCATGAGCAAATCCGCTCTCATCAAGGTAGACAAGAGGCCGTCTTGATGCCTGAAATGCTTCAATTTGTTGGCAAAATATAGACCGCTTTGCGGGGTCCGCCCGTGGGTGAGACAGGCTTTTTTTTATAGCTTATCTTTAGGCGCTTGAGAGCAAAATGAATACAGCTGCGGCTCACATTCAGGCGTTGCGCCCGTTCTTGCTGATAAGCATCTGGATAATTTTTGACATCTTCGATCAGTTTTTCAGAAGCAAGTTTGCTCGGCCTTTTGTTTCTTTTTAAGGTGGGAAGCAAACGTTTCTTCCAATTCATGACGGTGTTAAACGAAATACCAAACCGCTTCCCAAGCTTGCGAACGCTTAACTTTTCTTCTTCTCCTAGTCCCAATACATGCTTACGAAAATCAACACTATACATACAGTTTCCTAACCTATAGTTTGCTTAGGCTAACAGTGTAACAAATTTATCCAAGGCTTGCTATATCACATCCGTGGGCTGAACCGGAAAGTAAACGTCTTCCAACTTTCGTACTTATCGAGGGGAAGTTTTAACGGTGTGCATTGCGGATCTCGGACGGCACGCAGAGCGCTCTCCAAGCCTGCTTGGTAAAAGGCGTGCCGGGTGGAGCTCTGGCCCGGAAGTACCTTCACGTTTTTCACCGTTGCGTCTGGGTTCATCTCCATCTCCAGCACAACCGACAGATCTCCAGCGTCCTTTGCCCCTGCGGGAATCCGCCAGCATTTACGCATCTGTTGACGTAGCAAATCCATCTCGCTCATGCTCAATGTTCCCACTTCGGGGGCAGCATTCACCGAATCAGATGTGGGATCTGTTTCATCCAAAAGCTGATCAATTCCATCATCTGCCGTATCTTCCAGATTTTTAAGAAGCTCATCTACTTTGCTCTCAGGGCGAGGCTTTTTAGGCTTAGTTTTCTCGTCTTTTTTCTTAGGCTTGGGCTTTTCAGCTTTTTTCTCTTGTTTAGGAGCTTCTTTTGGCTTCTCCGCGAGCTTTTTGTCTTTCTCTTTTTCTTTAGATTTTTCGGGCTCCGGCTTCGGCTCTGGAGGAGGGAGTATGCCAGGAGCCTCCGGCTCTGGCTCAGGTTTTGGAAGGGGTTCTGGCTTTTTTTCAGGAATCAAAGGCTGTTCCGTGGCCTCAACAGGCTTGGGCTCTTCAGGCTTTACCTCAGGTTTTGGCTCCGGCTCTGGAGGTTTAGGCTTTGGCATGGGTTTGGGCTTCAGGGCTGGGGCTTTTGAGATGCTATCGATAGGAACAATTTCAACAGGAATGGGGTGCGGCGGCTCTAGAGGAACTTTACCCCAGGGAAGGTTAACCCAAAAGAGAGATAGGAGAAGCCCATGCAAAAGCAGAGAAAAAATTAATCCAATAGTCAGATTTGTGTCGCGCTTCATAGCCAAGCCTTTCCCCTACTTAGAAAGAGAAGGAGGTTTTGCAAGTTCTCCAGAGCCGGGCAATTTGGGCTTAGACCCAGCAGGCTCGCTGATTAAAGCAACCTTTGTGTAGCCCCCCTGACGAATCAGCCCCATCAATTCCATAACTTGCCCATAGGCGAGGGTTTGATCCGCCCGAATGTAGACAGGCGCTTCAGGGTTTACGCTTGTAATAGCTTTTAAGCGCGCAACCAGCGCGCTGGAAGGAACTTCTGTTTCTTGCAGAAAGAGTTTCCCCTCTTGGGTGAGGGTCACAATCAACGGATCTTTTTGCTCAGGCAAAGCAGGCGCGTTGCTGCCAGGAAGGTCCACAGGGACCCCGGTGGTCATCAACGGTGCTGCCACCATGAAAATTACCAACAACACCAACATCACGTCCACCATAGGCGTTACATTGATCTCAGACATGGCTTGGAACTTGCGTCGCCCCTTGGACCTGCCGCCAGATTTAGAAAAAGAAGCGCCCATCTAACGTCCTTCCTCCAGCTGACGCGAAATGATGGCGCCAAATTCGTGGGAGAAAGAATCTAAACGGTTCCCGTAACGGTTGAGGTCATTGGAAATTTTGTTATACGCAATCACTGCGGGGATAGCTGCCACAAGGCCCAGGGCTGTTGCAAAGAGGGCTTCTGCAATGGCAGGAGCCACAACAGTGAGGCTGGTATTTTGGGACATCGCAATGGATTGAAAGCTGTTCATGATCCCCCAGACGGTTCCAAACAAACCAATAAACGGGGAGGTGGAACCAACAGAAGCCAAAAAGCCCATGTGCTTTTCGATTTGGTCCATTTCCCGGCCTGCTGTCACCTCCATGACTCGTTCAATCCGTTGTTGAAGGGTGCTGCCTACTTCTTTAGACAAGCGCCCCCCTTGGGACATGGAGCGCCGCCACTCTCGCATGGCTGCAGCAAACACCGCAGCGAAAGGGTCTTTGGGTTTAGCCCCTGTTCGGTCGAAAAGCGTGTCGAGGGAGGCTGCGGACCAAAAGCCTTCTTCAAACTGATCTGCAAGCTGTTGAAGGCGGCGCACTTTCATCAACTTTGAAAAAATGATAGACCAAGACCAAACAGACGCCAGGGCAAGCCCTATCATGACGAATTTCACGATGGGGTCTGCAGAAAGAAAAAGCCCCCACAACGAAAGATCGTGAGCTATTCCTCCCAACGCAGCGCCTTCAGCTATCGGAGGTAGGGAAGCGGGGTTTGGAATTGGAAGTGTTAGCATGTATGTTTTCCCTCTTTCATTTCAAAAACAATTTCGGCTTTAAGATAAAGTTGCTGAGCTAAAAGGTAAAGCCTCTTGTAAAATTTGTATTTTTTCATAAAGAAGCCCAGGCAACCGGCCAGGCCTGCCTGAAGCATACATCCAAA
>JBOFRK010000009.1:0-1280 GCA_051650945.1 Alphaproteobacteria bacterium | reverse complement strand
TTTGGTCAGGGGCTGTCTCATGGGGAAAATGAAGCACATAGTTACCTTCTGGATCCATCAGGTAGATGAAAGAAGAGTGGTCGATAAGGTACTCTGTTGTTCCCTCTGGCTTGACTTGCTGCGCATAGACACGATAGGCTTGAATAGCTTGCTGAATTGCTTGTTCAGAGCCTGTCAACATCACAAAGCGCGGATGGAATAGCGACTGATAGAGTTTCAAGCTTTCCTGGGTGTCTCGCTCAGGGTCAACGGTGATAAAAATGGGTTGGATGTGCTCCGCGAGGGGTCCGAGTTGCCTGAGAGCATCGCTCATGGCCTGAAGCCCCGTCGGACAAATATCAGGGCAAAAGGTATAGCCAAAATAGACCCACATCCATTTACCCCTAAAATCTTTATCTGTACGGGTATTACCCTGTTGGTCTTGAAGCGAAAAAGGCCCCCCGATGAGGGACGTTCCTGAGGTTGCCTGGTGCATTTCATCTGATTTTGGCTGTGGATGCAACGCCTGATAAATGCCCAACCCGCCAAAAGCAGCTAACACAAAGAGAAAAACAATTGTAAAGGGACGCAGACGAGACGGGGCAGACCCTCTAGATCTTTTTTTTGCAGACATCAGTTCCACCAAAGGCTGGTGGGCGCTGAAGGATTCGAACCTTCGACCCGCTGATTAAGAGTCAGCTGCTCTACCACCTGAGCTAAGCGCCCGCAAAAATTAACTTATCATTCACACGAGTGAATTAACTCCCCCATCTATACCCAAACCCAACCCATTTGTCGAGCCTTTAAGCGAATGGGTGTACGCGTTCACCACATATGAGAAAGGATTAACAAAGATCCTACTCGATCGATGCATTTTTGCAACATTTTTCCTAAAAATATTTTTTACCCAATCCGCATATTGACAAAAAATATTTTTAGATTATTTTGCTCAATTGTCTATGAATGTTTTTTGTTAGATAAGTAATCGTTTCTTTTAGTAAAAAAATAAGTGGTTTTAGCGAAACACAAAAACTGCTTTGAAGAACAAGCATTCTTAAAAAGAAAATTTTTTAAGAAGGATAATTAGAATGCTGAAAAAGATTTCTTACGTATGTTTGGGAGTGGCTTTTATTGGAACAGCTAAAGCCGATACAGATAAAATGGATACTTGCAATCCAAATCCATTTTCTGGTTTTTATGCCGGTCTTACATTCGGGCAAAGTATCTCAAAAAACGCTTATGAAGCCAGAAACCAGGCAAGTGTTTTAAACAGCCGGGTTGGCATGATGGAAGACTTTGAT
>JBOFRK010000008.1:0-3383 GCA_051650945.1 Alphaproteobacteria bacterium | reverse complement strand
GGAAGCAAGGGCAAAGCCCCAGAGCAATAAGCTGATGCCAAAAAAAATGATTTCTCCCAAGCCAGATTTGATGTAAATGGGCCAAGAGCTCTGTGGGATTAGCAGACGGGCCCAGCTATTCAAACGCATCTAAAACCTTGCGCTCTGTTAAAATTTCCGGAAGGAGAATCCCCGCAGGAGATTTGGGGGTGAAAACCACGTTAAAAGGAATGCCCGCCCGCCCAAATTTGGCTAAAAAGCGAATGATCTGTGGTGCGGGTTTTGTCAGGTCACCCCGCATCGAAACCACTCGAGGGTTCGTCAACATTTTTTCAACCGATGCCGTTTGCAAGATCTGTTTATTGAGTTGACACGTAACGCACCACGCTGCAGTAATATCCACAAAAACGCTTTTCCCTTCCTGGAGGAGGGGCTGAATAGCCTCTGGGTTAAACGGCACCCACGTAACAGGAGAAAAAATTTCTGCCGTTTGCTTGCCAGTGCGAGGAGCAGGAAACCAATGAGGAACCGCAGGAATCCCAACAATCAAGACCAAAAAGCAAATTCCTGTCCAGCGCAACCTTGGATATGTAGCCCCAAGCCAAAGAAGCAAAAGCCCCCCCACCAGCAGCAAGCACGTTGCCAGCAATTGCCCATGGCTTTGGTGAGCATCTAACAACCATACTAACCAAAGGGTTGTTCCGGCCAAAAGCCCTCCCAACACCCGTTGGGTGTGAACCATCCAGATGCCCGGCTTTGGCAAAGGGAGCTTACCGGAAGGGACTAATAATGCAAGCACATAAGGTGCTGAAAAACCAAGGGATAGACAGAAAAAAACAGCGATAATGTCCAAAGGATTCCGTGCCAGAGCAAATCCAACAGCTGTTCCTACAAACGGCGCTGAACAAGGCGTTGCAAGGAGCGTCGCCAGAACCCCTGAAGCAAAAGCACTCCACTGGCTGGACAGATGGGGAGAAGGCTTAAGAAGCTTATTCACCCATAAAGGCGGATGAAATTCATAAAATCCCCAAAAGCTGGCTGTAAAAAAAGAAAGCACAACAATCATCACCGCAAGAAAATAGGGGTTTTGGAAATGCAGCCCCCATCCCACCGCATAATTGAGCCATTTGAGGCTGAGGGTTAATGCCGCTAAAAACCCAAAAGAAACCATGATCCCCAGAATTGTTAAGAGAAAATTCTGGCGCATGTGTGCGGGGGAACGTTGTTTTTGGTTCGCAAATACCAAGAATTTAAGCCCCAAAACCGGCAAAACGCAAGGCATGACGTTAAGAATCAGCCCACCCAAAAGCGCAAAACAAAGCATGAGCGGAAGGCTCAGCTGTTCTTGTGCAAGCTCTTGGGCTGCAAGGGCTTCTGAAACCTGGGTTTGAACCTCTTTATTCTGGACAGATTTGTTCAAAGTCAATTGAAAAGGAATTTCTTGGGGCAAGCAAACCGTTGAGCAGGTGAGAATCTTCAAAACACCTTTCAAAAAAACAGGTTTACCTGCTTCTCTTGCAACTATCTTGAGGGGGACACGAACTTGCTCGGTATAAACATGGGCTATTTCCTGGGCCGTCTCGGTTTCTTTTCCAAAGGGCCACGTGGGAATAGCATCTTTAAGATTTTCAGAGCCATGCCACACAACCTCAGGGGGATAAACAAGGGTATCCGAAGCATCTGGTGGCGCATACATTTTCCAACCATCAGCAAGTTGAATTGATAAAATAAGCCCGCCTTCTCCCTTTTCAAGGGAAAAAGACTCCGTCAGCACATCCAATCTCACAGAATGATTTTCAACACCATAAAGTTGGGATATAATGAGGACGTAAAAAGTCAGGCACAGCTGTGTGAGTTTTCGAAACATGGTGCTTCCAGGCTTTATGATAGGGAGAAGCCAGCTTAAGTATACGTTAAGTTGGTCTTGAAGGTAAAGGTTTTTGAATGGCTATCGGATCAACAAAAGAAAAAAAACATAAAATTTCTGAATTTTCTGGCTATCTAACGGGGAGTCTTTTGGTCGCCATGCCCCACATTTCAGATGCACGCTTTCACAAATCTCTGGTTTTCGTTTGTGGCCATGATGAAAATGGCGCTATGGGGCTTGTCGTCAACCGGGTTTTGGAAGAGATCACCCTTAAAGATCTTTTTCAGCAGATGAACATGGAAACAAGCCCTGCCTGCGAGAACTATCCTATTCATTTTGGAGGGCCTGTTGAAGGCGGCAAAGGCTTTGTTTTGCACACAGCAGACTATCAGCAAGCAACAACTTTGATTATCAATGACCACTATGGGGTGACAGCAACCCTCGATATCCTCTCCGCCATTGCGGAAGAAAAAGGTCCTAGATTTTCTATCTTAGCCCTTGGTTATGCAGGCTGGGGGCCAGGTCAGCTGGACATGGAGCTCCAATCTAACAACTGGCTAGAAATTGAGCCCGACGAAACGTTGATTTTCCAAACACCTTATTGGAAAAAATGGGAGGCTGCCATTTCCAAGCTTGGTATTGAAGAGATGATGTTAACGCCTGACCTAGGCCACGCATAAAACCCATGGCCTAGATCTGTTTATTTTGGCGGCGCCTCAGCTAAGACTTTTTTTGAGGCGGGTTCGTCTTAAATTCTATACGGGGAATCGGTGAAGGGTTGGGAGGCATTCACCCATTCTGGAGACTCTTTTCTACGTTTCTCTTCTTGAATAGAAAGTGCTTCTTCAAAATATCTACTGAAATATCCGCCCTCCGTCACAACATTTTCTCTTTTTTCTAGATAGCGCTGCATCGCTAGCGCAGCTGGAAAGATAAGGTTTTCAAATATCTCACGCCCCCAGGTTGTATACGCAAAATTTGCATCATTTTTAGGATTACGTCTGCCTAAAAGACCAGGAAAATAGCACCCCTTCAAGACCAGATTCTCTAATAAATTATTTTCCTTTATATCACCTTGAAAATAAACGCGACGAGGGGATGTAATGGTTGCATAGAAGTTTAAAGGTTTAGGAGCTTCAACAACACCTTTGTAAATCAGTTGTTGTTTTAAATTTGAAATTTTATCGACTCGTTTCTGGGTCATCACGCCTTTAATCTTATCCTGATAAACCAAGCTGGGTAATCCTAAAGATTTTAAAATTTCAGAAATTTCAACCTCCTTTTCGTTGAGGATAGCCTTTACGTGATGATCTGTTGCTAAAATGCCATTATCAGCCAACAATTCAAACAGCTGGGCGTAGGTTCCGAGGGGATCCGCTAAATGCCTGAAGGTGGCAAAGGAAAAAATTGCATCCACTTTATGGCGCAAACTAGAAAGCTTAGATAGTGTCGTCAAGAGACATTAAGCCAAAGTGCAAGGCAACGAATGTGGGTTGCCGCAAGGAAGGAGGAAGTATTTTTAGCGTATCGTGTGGCT
>JBOFRK010000007.1:0-5401 GCA_051650945.1 Alphaproteobacteria bacterium | reverse complement strand
ATCATCCACCAGATGCAGCTCTAAATTTTGGGTCAGCTCAAGATTTCGAGAAGCTCCTAAGTGGAAAATAGGTTGGTTTTTAAAAGCGTTGGTAAGTAAAAAACGGGTTAAATCCCCCGACGTAAAAACAAAAAAACCTGGATTTAATCCGTAACGCAACAGGCTTTGGGAGACGAGTTGCTGGGGCCTGGGGTTATTCGAGATGAAAATGATGGTTTTTTGCTGAAGCAACAGCTGATTGATGGCATGAACAGCTTCTGGATGAGGGGCTACGCCATCATGGATAACGCCCACCACATCAACCAAAAAAATCTGGTAGCGGGAGGCTATATTTTCTAAAGAAGGGACAAGCTGAGGAAAAGAAGAAGATGACGTCATAACACAAATTACCTAACCTAACTAACCAACGGCGCGACAAAACCTACTCTCTGCCATTCCTAACACCACGTCAAGAGTGATTTTTAGATAAATTCAATGGGTTCGAAACGCTGAAAATTGAAGAAGTTCTCGTAAAAGCTGAGCCTCTTTCCCGAAAAGGGTGAGCGCATCAAGGGCGTGTTTTACGCATCTGTCTCTTGCCTCATGTGTTTCAACCTCCCCCACCAAAGTGGGCCAGGTAACCGATGCATGGGCGTGTTGTTTTCCTGTTTGAGACACTGAAGCTAATTCCAGCAGGTCATCCGCCATTTGAAAAACAAGCGCCAAATTGTCCCCGTAAACCTGGAGGGCTTGGCGCTGTTCAGGAGAAGCATCTCCCAAAAGCGCTGTTGCTTGAAGACAATAAGAGAAAAGAGTGCCTGTTTTGAGGATCTGAATTTTTCGCAATTTCTCAGGTGTTGTGTCGGAAAGCGTTGCACAGATATCTAAAACTTGACCTGCAACAAGCCCCTCAGAGCCAATCAACTGCGCCAATAAGCGGCAAAGCCCAAGTCTTTTTTCAGGAAAAGGGCTGGTGTGAAGGTTTGTGATAATTTCAAAAGCCAAAGGGATCAAGGCATCCCCTGCCAAGATCGCCAAAGCTTCTGAAAAAGCTTTATGGGTAGAGAGCCTTCCCCTGCGCATATCCGCATCATCCATTGCAGGAAGGTCATCATGAATTAAAGAATAAGCATGAATCACCTCAACAGAAGCGGCAACCCGAAGAAGCTGCGACGCTGGAAGGCGAAACAGCTCTCCAGCTCCAAAAACAAGTAATGGCCTAAAGCACTTGCCAGGCCCGAGAACGGCATAAGCCATGACCTCTTTCAGCGAACTGGGGCCTTGAAGTACTTCCAACAGCTCCTTCAAAACCCCCCGGACAGATTTTTCTACCTCCCGTTGCGCTTCCTGCAGCAAAGGGCTCACGCAGTTCCCCCACGCAATGCCATATCAAACGGTTGAAGGTCCAGCTGATCATCTTGGGCAATATTGATTTGAGAAACCCGCAGCCTTGCTTTTTTCAACTCTCCCTCACAAAAATGCTTGAGACTTGCTCCTTTTTCATAAGCCAGAATAGCCTCTTCCAACGTTGTTTGAGGGTTCTCCATCAAATTGATGAGTTCCTCCATCTCGTGTAGAGCTTTCTCAAATGTCATCGAAACAAAATCATACATCAGCACAGATCCTCATGAGTAAATGGTACAGGGTTAGGGGTGAAGAAGCTTGGCTATCAAAGCCCCGCTAGGGCTCGCACTTTAAGAAGCAAGGGAAAAAGCCAGCGCGAAAAAATTTTAAGCGTAATGTAATCAACCCAAGCTCACAGCGATCAGAAAAAAAAGCAACGCAGCGCCTTGAAAAAGAACTCTCAAGCGCATCAACATCTGTCCCTTGGCGGAAGCTTCTGGCGAACTACGTCCAAAAAGAAAAAGCCCCCCAACGAGGGAAGCCAAAACCAAAATCATTGCGGTTAGCATAAAACAAAAAGACACCGCCTCAACAACCTCTTTTAGGGCAAGATAGTCTCATTCTAGTTGATTTTTTTTAAAAAAGCTAGTCTGGATACAAGCGCCAAACCCGCGCAAGTCACCAAGCCAGATAAATTAAGTGCTTATGGGGCTCCTGCAAGCTAGTTTCTTTCATCTTTTTAATAGATTTCTTGCAAAGTACGTCTGGTGTTAAATTCCTATGAAGCCTGATAAAGTTGACGCAATCATTCTTTTTTTTGCGTTTTCATGCCTTAAAGCGCCTACCTCAATCTTCTGTTGTTTTTTACTTTCTCTAAAGCTATGCATTGTCAACGAGCGCGTGAAAATAACTCAACCTATGAATCCCCAAAAACATACGTCAAATTTAATAATTTTTCAGCGCTCGTGACAACAACAAAAGCTTTAACCAAGATAACTAAAGGCATGCTGCCAAATCACTTCTACACGAGAAGGTTTTTTAAAAATAATCTTAGTTGATGAGTGTTTTTAATTGCTTTCCAGGTCTAAACTTAGGAACTTTTGCAGCTTTGATTTTGATTTTCTCGCCGGTCCGGGGGTTACGTCCCTCAGATTCCTTACGATGCGTGGCGAGGAAAGTTCCAAAACCAACCAAGCGAACATCGTCATTTCTTTTAAGTACGTCTGTAACAACGTTAATAAAAGCGTCAATAACGCTTCGTGTATCTGTTTTAGATATCCCAGCAGCATTTGCAACTTCTGTAACTAAATCTTCTTTATTCACGGCCATGATCCTTTTCGTTATTTCCTTTAATTATCTTCCAAGTGGAAAAAGGCCAATTACCCAAACTTTTCCCACGGCCTATTCCCAAGAACGGCCTTTTTCTGCATACTAGCGATGAAAGTTAATCCACGTCAATCCCATCGTTAGGGGTTTTTTTATTTTTTTTCTTAAAAAGAGCTTTATGTTTTCACCAACCCTCTTGTCCAGCCTGCTTTTTTCTTCAGAAACCCTCATGATTTTGACGTTTTTAATCTCAAATATAGCCTTGCTGCTTGCTTTTAGGTTGTGGGGGGCATTTGGGATTGTTGTCTATGGCGTGGTTGCCATCATCGCCGCAACGCTCCAAGTTTTAAAAATTTCTCCTTGCGATTATTTTCCTGAGCCCGTTGCCCTGGGGACCATTGTATTCAGTTCCCTCTATTTATGCAGTGATATATTGACTGAATTTTACGGAGCTGAAAAAGCCAAGAAAGCCATCTGGATTCATTTTGGTGCTTTGATTCTTTTTATGGTTTGGATGTTGATAACAGTGGCGCATCCAAAAGCCCCAACCCCCTGCCAAGCAGGGATACAAGACGCTATGGAAAAGATTTTCTTGCCCGTTCCTTCCCTTGTTGCAGCGAGCCTGCTGGCTTATATGGTGAGCCAGTATAATGATATTTGGATTTTTGCAGCGCTTAAGCGTTTGACAAAGGACCAGCACCTGTGGTTCCGCACAAGCCTTTCAAATCTTGTGTCTGGATTTGTAGATCACGTTATCTTCAGCTTCCTAGCCTGGGTGGTCTTTGCTTCCACACCCATGGGCTGGAATACCCTTTGGTGGAGCTACATTTTGGGCGCTTACACCATCAGGGCTCTGATCTTACTCTTACATACCCCTATGATGTACATAGCCCGACGTTTCCGCCCAACCGCGTTTAAAAAATATTCCTCAATCTGGTAAAAACCTAATGGGTCGTTGGAGATGGCTCTATAGCAGATGATCCGCCCCCTGGTGAAACGTTTGCCACAAGATGGTCCCCCAGATTTTCGTCTATCCACTCAATTGGCGTGAATTTACGGACCAGGGCATGCTCCAACACTTCATCCACTTTAGCAACGGGGATAATCTGCAAGCCTTTTTTCACGTTTTCTGGGATTTCTTCAAGATCTTTTAGGTTTTCTTCTGGGATCAAGACTTCTTTGATGCCTCCACGGTGGGCCGCTAACAGTTTCTCTTTTAAGCCACCAATGGGAAGTACGCGCCCTCGCAGGCTGATCTCTCCCGTCATAGCCACGTTCCCCTTAACGGGAATACCCGTCAAAACTGAAACAATAGACGTGCACATAGCAACACCGGCTGAAGGTCCGTCTTTCGGCGTCGCTCCTTCAGGCACGTGAACGTGAATATCTTTTTTCTCAAATAAAGTGGGCTTGATGCCATAGGCCGCAGCCCGGGAACGTACAAAACTAGATGCTGCCTGAATAGACTCTTGCATCACCTCTCCCAGCTTACCCGTCGTCATGATCTTGCCCTTCCCAGGAAGCATCACCGCCTCAATAGAAAGGAGCTCTCCCCCCACCTCTGTCCAGGCAAGGCCTGTGGTAATGCCAAGCAAATCTATAAGGTCTGCTTCCTCAAAACGATATCGAGGGATGCCTGCATATTTCTCAAGATTTGTCTTGGTCAATTTAAGGTGATCTACCTTCTTCAGCACAATGCTTTTAACCGCTTTTCTAGAAAGGCTTGCAATCTCACGTTCTAGGTTTCGAACACCTGATTCGCGGCAATATTTGCGAATCAGGATTCTTAGACCTTCTTCACTGATAGAAAATTCATCTTCCTTCAGCCCATGAAGCTCCCGCTGTTTAGGGACCAAGTGACGTTGAGCAATGGCGACTTTTTCATCTTCTGTATAACCAGAGATACGAATGATCTCCATCCGGTCCAAAAGCGGAAGCGGCATATTCAAGCTATTAGCCGTGGTCACGAACAAAACATCTGAGAGGTCATAGTCTACCTCTAAATAGTGATCACTAAACGCGGTGTTTTGTTCCGGGTCCAACACCTCCAACAACGCTGAAGAAGGATCCCCGCGCCAATCCGAACCCATTTTATCAATCTCATCTAACAAGAAAAGAGGGTTAGAAGACTTCGCTTTTCGCATGCCTTGGACAATTTTGCCTGGCATTGAGCCAATGTACGTCCGGCGATGTCCTCGAATCTCAGATTCGTCCCGCAACCCGCCTACGGAAATGCGCACAAATTGGCGTCCCGTTGCCTTCGCAATAGATTTCCCCAGGGATGTTTTTCCAACGCCTGGAGGCCCCACCAAACATAAAATGGGCCCCTTCACCTTATCAACGCGGGTTTGAACAGCCAAAAATTCTAAAATTCGTTCTTTAACTTTCTCAAGGCCATAGTGGTCTTCGTTCAAAATAGCTTCAGCTTTTGAGAGATTTTTGCGGACCTTTGTACGACTGTCCCAAGGAATGGAAAGCAACCAATCTAAATAATTCCGAACCACTGTCGCTTCTGCTGCAATAGGGTTCATGTTTTTAAGCTTTTTGAGCTCAGATTTAGCGCGCTCTTTAGCTTCTTTGGAAAGCTTCGTCTTTTCGATCCGCTCCTCCAGCTCCCGCAACTCATCCCGAGCTTCGTCAGATTCTCCAAGCTCTTTTTGAATCGCCTTCAGCTGCTCTGTCAGGTAATACTCTCGCTGATTCTGTTCAACCTGATTACGAATCCTGTTTTGAATGCGTTTTTCCGCTTTGA
>JBOFRK010000006.1:0-1900 GCA_051650945.1 Alphaproteobacteria bacterium | reverse complement strand
CTTCTCCACCCGAGAAATCTTAATCGGGCCGGTTAATGTTTTGCCTGTTTTGCCGATGCTGGCGAGGGCTTGGGTTTTGCTTGGAACCAGGGATCCAACGGCACCCATGGTGAAGGCTGCTCCGTGGGAAGCCATGGTTTCGCTGGCGCTGAGAGATTTGAGGGCATCGCCGGCAACCTCACCAGTCCACTGGAGGCCTTTAGAAACCAAGTCATTGACCAAGCTCAATTTGCCGTTCGTGAGGGCATCTAATTCCCGATAGGCAAAATCTTTAATCACACCTGTGTGGTAGGCGCCCACTAAAAATTGCTCAGCCTCATTCAGGTTTTCAAACCCGAGGGCACGCTCTTTTTCAAGGGCTGCCTGGGTTGCGCCCTCAATTTCTGCAAGAACTTTTTGCCCCTCTTCCGTGTTGGCAGCAACGGCTAAGCCACCACCAATAGCCCCAGTCAGCAACCAATTATTCTGCAAAGCGGTGTCGGCTGTCACGATGGCTGTCGGGACATCCTGTTTCGTCAAAAGCGCGCCGGTTGCAGCGGCAATTTTCCCAACATCTGCGCGGGTTTCGCGAGTGAGGTTCTCAGGCAAGGCCTCCGCGACCACTTCCCCGACCACGGCACCCAAGGCGCCTGAAAGGGCGCCCCTTCCAGGGTTTTTTGGATCAAGAATCGCGCCAGCGGCAGCGCCCCCGAGGGCGTGGCCTATCTTGTGAGTGGCAGAATCAAGGCCTTCCTTGCGGAGAATCCCAAGCTCATTGGCCACCGATGCCTGGACTGCGCTGGAGGCTGCCAGGAGGCCTGCGCCTTTCAGAGCGTCCTTCGCGCTGCCGCCGTTAATCGCAAAGGAGACTGCCCCAGATTGCAAGCCATAGCTGAGGTGTTGAGCCCCGTGGGTCGCCAGATTTTCTGCAAAATTCGCAGAAAAAATCCCGCCTTCAGGGGCTGGCCCCACCAAACCAGCCGTCGCGATGGCTGTGGCAATGGACTTCAAAGCTGTGGGCTTGCCCAGATCTTCAACCGCTCTGCCAGCATTGCCTTGATGATTCACTGTGCCCACGACTGTCGCGGCAGCAACGGCCTGAATGCCCGCTTTCGTGGCGGCATAGGCAAAACCTTGGGTTGCACCCGTGAGGCCGCCTGCAAAATTCCCCAACGGCGTTCCCGTAGCAAGCGTCACCGCCAGGCCAAGCACGGCTGCGGCGCCTGCTGTGAGGCCTTGGTGGCTTTGCTCCCAGTGTTTGTGGACCTCTTGGGGGTGTTTCACCTCAAGGTGGAGAGGCTCGGTTGGCTGTTCTGAGGGACCTTCCAGCAAAGGGGTTGGGAGCCCTTCGATCGTCAGATTTTCGGGGATTTCCTGGCCCTTAGGAAACTCTAGGACCAGGGTGTTGGCACGCACCGTAAGGCCCTCCGTCGCCGCCACGGGCCTGTAGGTTTGGTGGATGGTTCCTTGGGAGCGGGTTTTTTGCCAGACCAGGCTGGAACTCTGGCAAACTTTCGTCTCTTCTACCAAGGTTTCTGATGACTGGAGGCTGGCTTTTCCCTTGGCTTGAAGCACCGCTTTCCCTTGATATTGGGTGCCTTGATTGAGAAGGTTGCCTTCGCTGTTCACGAGGCTTAAGGGGGCTTTGAACGCGTCCGGAAGGCTATCCAGGCGCGTGCGGCTCACTTCCTCGCGGCTTCTGCTCCCAAACAACCCACCGCCAGATTTCACCAGATGGGAAGCGTGGTCGAGGTTTTCAACACCAAGGGACAGCACGTCCTTTTGGGCATTAATTTTGATCATCTCCCCAGCTTCGGCTTTTAACCCTGCGATGACCGCATCCTCTCGAAAGGTTGCGTTGAGTTCCCTTCCGGCCTTAAGGGTTGTGCGCGTGTGGGTGATTTGATGCTGTTCCTGCCAG
>JBOFRK010000005.1:0-5986 GCA_051650945.1 Alphaproteobacteria bacterium | reverse complement strand
GTCTTGCCACACCACCTCTCCATCCTCCAGCTTAAAGCGCCAATGGGGTTTGAGGTCTTGGGCCTCAAAAGCCTGGCGTTGGTCCTGTGTTAAACGCAGCCCTTCCCGATCATAAACAGGGGGCTTCCCCCGGGCCAGCTGAAGCTTTCGCTTGGTTTCAAGCTCTTCAGATGTTTCGTAGCAAGGGTAAAGACGACCAGCAGCCTGAAGCGTTTCAACAGCTTCAGCATATCGCTCCAGGCGATCAGACTGACGCACAAAATGATCATGGGAAAGGCCCAGCCATGCTAAATCTTCTAAGATTGCTTCCGTATAACGGGCTTCACTACGCTGGAGATCTGTGTCGTCTAAACGCAGCCAAAAGCGCCCCTGGTGTTGCTTTGCAAAAAGCCAGTTTAAAAGCGCGGTACGTGCATTGCCCAGGTGGAGAAAGCCTGTGGGGCTTGGTGCAAAGCGAACTAAAATCGACATAAAAAACTCATCCGTTATTCTTTAAGACTAGCCAATTCCAAGTCTTACCCCCTAACGAACATTTCAACAAGAAAAAATTTATGTTTTCAGCATGCGGTGCTCCTTTTTCAAAAGTTACAAAAAAATCACTCAACCCATTGATTTTTTATGATTTTCTTAAATTAAAAAGCGCTTTAAACGTGATTTAATTACAACATTTTGTGCAAAAATGCATTTTTTAGATCACAATTCATTGACCTTATTCTCTAAAATTGGATACAGTCACAGTGTTAAAGGAAGTGATAGTCTCCTTCGCGTCTCTTAAACGATGCAAAAGAGATACACCTTGCGTTATTTGAGCGAGCATTTCCCCAGAATTAAAAATTTATCTTTGTAAAGGAAAAACATCGATATGATGAAAAAAATTTCATACGCACTTTTAAGCACAACTTTACTTGCTTCTGCAGTGACAGCCTCAAACGCAACACCTCTTGAAACTTGTGCTCCTGTTTCAGCTTTTGCTGGATGGTACGCAGGCGGCAAAATAGGCCACAGCTCTTCCGCAATGTTTCAGCAATATGCCGCAGCTGCAGGTTCTGATGTTTCAGTTCCAGGCATCACAGGGGGCGTTTTTGCCGGTTGGGGCAAAGAGATCGGAACAAGCGGTCTATACGGCGGCGTTGAACTGGCCTACCTTTTGTCTAACGACACATACAAAAAAGCATCCACAGTTAAAAAAGGTAACACGTTAGAACTCGCCTTTCGCTTAGGTGTTGTGAAAAATGAAAATATCTTGCTTTATGCCAAAGCTGGATACGTTAACAGCAAATTTGAAGTAACCCCATCTTACGCCCCTGCCCTGAAAAAACTTTCCAAATCCATGAACGGCGTTTTGGTGGGCGCGGGGATTGATGTGGCTTGGTCGAAGCATGTGATTCTTGGGATGGACTATACCTATTCCATGTATGGTAAGCAAAAGCAAGAATTTCAACCAGTAGCTGCTGGTGCAGCAGTTCCTGGAACTCTAAAACCAACCTCCCACACGGTTACCTTCCGGGCCGCTTATCGCTTCTAGGCCTTACGCGCATCTTTGCGAGTGATTGAAAAGCTCTTGGCTTTTGCGCCAGGAGCTTTTTTTTGTGAAAAATTCCCTAAACCCCTTTATTTTCCAAGAAAATCCCCCTTTTTTCATGCCTATTTTGATGTTTTTTTGCAACACATCTGAAAAAAATAGAGATTTGAGACAAAAGCCGCTTGACGCTTTATTTCAATATGGATTAGTTCTTTTGACGTAAAGAGATTGTTTTTGACTAACGGATGATTCAAAAGCGAAAAAGTTTAAAATTTCGCCTTTCTGTCTCATGTTTTTTCAAAAATTATCTTTTATAGCGAAGACATTTTAATTTTGCTATAGGCGCCAGGAGCGATGCCTAGCCAGATCTAGGTGAGTGACGAGCAACGCAGAGCAAAATGATAAAGGGCGAGCTATATAAAGCAAAAGAACATATTTTGGAAGAAAGAATTAAAACCATGATGAAAAAAATTTCATACGCACTTTTGGGCACAGCCCTTTTGACATCTGTCGCAGCACAAGCTGAAGATGCAACAACCCACGCACCTGTGGCCGCCTCTGCGCCAACACCTGCTTGCAATTTCTCTGGCTTTTACGTGGGTCTCGGCCTTGGGTATGGGGTCACGAAGGGTGACATGGAAGAGACGACCGTAACAGCTAGCGTTCCTGTAATCAATAAAGCACCCATGGTTTTGAATGGTGTAACCGGAGGCATTTTTGCAGGCTATGGTAAAGAAATGGGCGCTAGCAGGGTTTACCTTGGCCTCGAAGCTGCATATTTGTTGTCTGGTGGGAAAGCTGAATATGATCATCCCAATACGGATTTTGGCATGAAAAAGAAAGATACCTTAGAGCTTGGGCTCCGTTTGGGCGTTGCTATGAACAATGCGCTCCCTTATGTGAAAGTAGGATTTGCCAGCAGCAAATTTGAGGGCCAAGTGCTTGACATGAATGCTGACCCTGTCAAAGAATCTAAGCGCCTCAACGGTTTCGTGATTGGCACGGGGATTGATCTTAAAGTGTCCCGCAACGTGATGATGGGCCTTGGTTACACCTACACCATGTATAAAGATCACAAAAGTAAATTGTTTGCCGATGGTACAGGCACCCCTGTTAGTGTTACCGATAACGTCCATTTCAAGAACAAAAAACCAACCTCTCACACTGCAATGTTGCGTATTGCTTACACATTCTAAACGATGTGTTTAGGCAGTAAAGCCTTTGTGTAAATGACTTGAGCAAGAAAACTTTTGGCTGAAAAGCTGGAGGATTTCTTGCCCAGAAATCCTTAACTTAACAAAGACTCTGTTTTTAGTCTAAAAAATGAGTCTTTTTGATTTTTTTAATTGTCAATTGGGCGTTTTAAGTGTAAGCCTGATGATGAAACAAACTTATGGAGATAGCTTTATGAATATCAACAAAAAATTAGCCATGCTTTCCCTTTTAACTGCAGTTGCAAGCTCCGCTGCTTTTGCAATGCCTGGAAAAGAAGACGAAATTTCAAGAAAATCCTCAGTTGTGGCAGCTAAGTCGACCCAAATATCAAAAGCTCTGAATGCAGAAAAAGCAAAAATTGAAAAATCAACGGCCCCAGAAGACCAAGCTAGAACAAAGCAACTCACAAAGGTTATAACTAAAACTGAAGAAAGGAAAATCGCAGCAGAGACTGCTCTAACTGCAGCTGAGATACTTAAAAATGCCAGAACAAACGCTAAAGCAAAATCAACAACTACATCTGAAACTCAAAAAAAAGAAGGAGGCACTGCCACTAAAACTTCGACAAAAACGACAGAAACGCCATTAGAAGTAGATAAACAAGCTGATGAACTAACAAAAGCTCAAAAGAAGATTTCAGAACTTGAAGCGGATAAAAAAGATATCATTGCAGAGAACAAAAATATCATTGCAAAACTTCAAAGTGAAAAATCGGAACTTAGTAAGGCATTAGAGCTTTTAATGCAAAGAGCGGTAAATATAGAGAATACATTAAACGATCAAAACAAAACCCCCGAAGAAAAAATTGATGCAGCGCGTCTTTTGTTAGATGAACTAGAGCCAAACGCAGATCAAGTTCAGCAAGGCAATCCACCAGCAGCTCCAGATCAAGTTCAGCAAGGCAATCCACCAGCAGCTCCAGATCAAGTTCAGCAAGGCAATCCACCAGCAGCTCCAGATCAAGTTCAGCAATAACCCTAACCTCCCTTTTAGGGAAAAGAAGTGTTCTCCTTCTGGGGGAACACTTCAACTTGGGCCACCTCACCTTGGGGTGGCCTTTTTTTGTGCATTGACTTGGAGCTTCAACAATCGCGACTTCATGCTAAATTTGGCCTGGTGCGCCCCCCTAGGAGCGATGCTTGGAAAACCTTATCATTCCCTCGCAGCTGGGAAGCCACACCCTTTCATTTCAACCTTTTGAGCAGAAACATCCCGGGAGTTGTTGTCGGAAGCTCCGCAGCTTGATTTTTTATACAAGGGATATTATGATAGCTATTATATTACTTTTTTTATTATAAGAGATATCATGATAGCAATTAAAATGTTGGCGCCCCAAGAAATGCAAAAGGCAATAGCAAACCAAGCGCGCGCTTTACGGCTTGAGCTCAATTTAAGCCAACAGACCTTATCAGAAAAGTCAGGAGTCAGTTATGGCGCTTTAAAAAAATTTGAACACACGGGGCAAATTTCTTTGGAATCTTTGCTCAAATTGGCTTTGGTCCTTGGGTGTATGGGGGATTTTGAGGCGCTGTTTGAGCCCAAAAGCCCTGAAAAAGCCGCATCACTTGACGATCTGATCAAAAATGAGACGAGGAAAAGAGGTAGACAATGAGCGCGCCCTCCCAACATCTTGTTTACGTTTATTATAACGGCTCCGCTAAAAAGCAGCTTATGGGGAGGCTGTTGCTTAAAAACAGGCAACTCTTTTTTGAATATGATGCAGCCTTTATCCCATTAAAACTTGAATTATCTCCCTTTCACTTGCCGCTCAAAACAGGCGTCATAGCGTCAACAGATCGCACATTTGAAGGGCTGTTTGGTGTGTTTCATGACAGCCTGCCGGATGGGTGGGGACGGCTGCTTCTAGACCGCAAATTAATGCATGCTGGGTTCAATCCCGGAACCCTTTCGCCCCTTGACCGACTTTGTTTTGTTGGAACCAAGGGGATGGGAGCCCTTGCCTTTGAGCCTGAAAATCCAAGCTCTGCTTTAAGCTCCCTCAAGGATTTAGATGAAATTGACAACGAAATCCAAGCAACCCTAGATGAGCAGGATGCTTATGTGGATGAGTTGCTGATTTTAGGTGGCTCCTCAAGTGGAGCTCGCCCTAAGGTTTTGTTACCCATGGGCGCTGAGGATTGGCTGATTAAATTTAGCTCCAGCCTTGATCCTAAAGATCTAGGTGCCATTGAATATGCTTACCATCTGATGGCAAAAGATGCGGGCCTTACGCTGCCAAAGGCAAAGCTTTTCCCCTCAAGGAAGGGGCCCGGGTTTTTTGGCGTCACGCGCTTTGACCGAAAGGCTGGCAAGCGTATTCATATGCACACCGTTGGGGGCCTCCTTCACACAGATCACCGAGAGCCCTCTCTTGATTATGAAAGCATCATGAAGGCAACGCTCTATTTGACCAAAGATGTGCGGCAATGCGAAGCGCAATTCAGGCAGGCTGTCTTTAATGTCTTGAGCCATAACCGTGATGATCACGCTAAAAATTTTTCATTTTTAATGGATGCAGAAGGCAATTGGACGGTGTCGCCAGCTTATGACTTAACGTTTTCCTCTGGCCCTGGGGGGGAGCACGCTACGATGGTTATGGGCGAAGGGAAAAACCCGACCCAAGATCATTTATTAAGGTTAGCCGACACGTGCAGCATCAGGCGAGACAAAGCCTTGGAGATTCTCCATCAGGCTTTAGCCGCGACCGAGAAGTGGGGACAATTTGCGAGCGATACCGGCGTTTCAAAGCTACAAACCAAAAATATTGGGGAAGCTTTAAGTTTGATTCGTAAAAAGGTATGCTGATTTTTTTGAGAAACAGGATGGGGGGCAGCTATAGATGCCAAAGAAGACGCGCATTTTGGGCCTTGACCCAGGGTTAAACAAAACCGGCTGGGGTGTGGTTGACGCATCAGGGGGAGACCCCGTAAGTGTCGCTTGGGGGCAGGTGAAGCCTCCCCCACAGATGGAATTTGCCGCACGGCTCTCCTTTTTATACAAGGGGTTGATGGCGGTGATCCAAGACTATGCGCCGGATGAAGCAGCGGTGGAAGAAACCTTCGTCAATCAAAACCCAGCCTCTGCCCTAAAGCTGGGGATGGCTCGTGGCGTTGTCCTTTTAGCGCCCGCAAACCTAGACATCCCTGTTTACCACTATGGAGCAAATAAAGTGAAGAAAGCTGTGGTGGGTGCGGGGCACGCCTCAAAAGACCAAGTCATCCACATGGTCACTCACCTTTTAAGGCTTCA
>JBOFRK010000004.1:0-2809 GCA_051650945.1 Alphaproteobacteria bacterium | reverse complement strand
CTACAAACTTAGGGCAAAATGCATCTTCGTCTTTTAATGAAACCAGAAAGTACGATGGTGAGGTTGTTCCAACCCAAGCCTCAGATAGCCATCTTTCCTATTATATTGGAACAGGTGCTCTAGCAGCAGTGTTTTCTGTTTTCGGCGGAGCTGCCGTTTACCATTGGTGGAAAGCTAAGAAGCATAATGGGAGGAACAAGGCATATGACGCAGCTATGTATAATAAAAACCCTGATGGCTCCCAGATAGCCACCATTTCTGCTACCCAACCATAACCTAAAGGAATCCCTTGATTATGCGTTGCGTGTTGATGCATGATCAAGGAGTAACCTGACCACAGGTTGAGTCTCGACATAGGGAGAAAGCAATGGATTTTCAGCAACAGGTAGAGCGTCTTTGGGAAGCAAAAGAAGATCTCAGTTTTTTGCAAAGCAAGGAACCCCAGGAAATCTTACTTGCTTTTTTGGAGGCCTTGGATGCAGGAAAAATTCAGGTTGCGGAAAAAGCCGAAGGGACGTGGGTTGTTCATGAATGGGTCAAAAAAGGCATTTTACTGCTTTTTCGTTCTCTGCCCAATCAGTTTACTGGCGGGGCCTTTCCTGGATATGACAAGATCCCCCTCAAATGCCAGGGATGGGACGAAGCAAAATTCCAACAAGCGGGCTTTCGGATGATGCCTGGAAGCGTCATTCGCAAAGGTGTCTTCATCAGCTCTGGTGCGGTGATCATGCCCAGCTTTCTCAATATCGGGGCATCCGTTGGGAAAGGCACCATGATTGATTCAAACGTGCGTGTCGGGTCTTGCGCTCAAATTGGCGCGAATTGCCATATTTCAGATGGCGTTGGCATTGGGGGGGTCCTTGAGCCGCTCCAAGCTTCTCCTGTGATTATTGAAGATAACTGTTTTGTTGGTGCCAGGTGTCAATTGGTTGAAGGCGTCCATCTGGAAGAGGGATGTGTCTTGGGCATGGGGGTTACCCTTGGAGCATCTACGAAAATTATCAACCGAGAAACGGGAGAAATAACCTATGGAAGGGTTCCAGCCTATGCAGTCGTCGTTCCAGGGACTGTGGCATTGCCTTCTACGGCGCCTTCTCTTTCACTGAATTGTGCAGTTATTATCAAGACCGTGGATGCGCAAACCCGGAATAAAACAGGACTTAATGCACTGTTGAGGCCCTAAAGCTGATCTTTTGAAAATTTTGAATAGAGATGATTAATATTTTTCTATTGTTTCTTAACAAAGAAATATTAGAAAGATATTTTATTTATTTTTAATTTTAATTAATATGTAGAAAAGAGGGAGCTCTAGAATCCCCGAATAAACACCTACAGAAAGGAAGCTTTTATGTCTACTATTGTTACACTTACTCCCAATGCTCAGTTCGTATCCGTGAGATCAGTTCAAACGAATTCCAAAATGCCTTCTCCAGCGCAGGATAGCGCAGCTATACCAAGCACTTCGCAAACTGGTTCCCCTATCAACGTTACACTTACAGTACCATCATTTGCTGTCGATGCAAGTAAACAATCCCCCTCACCTGCGATTGCTGCGGAGGCTTACAAGGTAGAATCTTCCGATGTAAACGCTCTAGCTTCTCAGAAAACATTTTAGAAAATATGAAATTATTGATTGAATAATCAAAAAAAGAGGTTGTTATGTCTAGCTCAATAACTACGAAAACAGCGGGAACGGTTGCGCGTGCTCAGGCTTCTCAAATAAAAGACGCAGCGTCGTCTCGAACTTCGCCAATTCTTCCGCAGCATAGTTCTCCTCTTGACGTCACCCTTACAATACCGCCTTTTATTGTTGATTCAATTGAACAAGCTATCTCCCCTGCGCTTGCGGCACAGTCTTATCAAACGTGTCCTATAGAAGTAGAAAGCAGCGACAGTAGAGTTCCTGAGCTTGGCCCTCGGTCTGGAAAGCTCTAGCAAGTTTGTGGGGGGCGTTAAAAATTTAGCGCCCGCTCACGCTTTCAAAAACAAGCCGGTTGGCTTGGACCAGAGTAATTTAAACAGACAAGCCCAGGCGTGCCCAGGATCTAAGTGGAATTGCTGGGAATCTGCCAGGAATTGTTTGATGGCAGGAACGTGGAGGGGGGATATACCTTTCTCCCGGATAGCTTGAACAGTTTGATTTTCCAACCACCCCGTGAGAAGCTCTCCCCAAAACAAAAGGGATTCTTGCAACAAAAAAGCCAGCTTTTCTGGGGCAATGGGGGGAGAAAAATCGGAATGATTCTCTGGAAGCGTCGCTTTTTCTAACAAATTCAAGAAAGTGGGGATTTTTTTCCAACGGTCCTCTTGGGCCCAAAAAAAAGCTTTTCCTAAACAGCCTTTCGACCATTCTAGGATCGTGGAGGTTGCGTCATCCGACAGGTGGGGTGCTTTTGTGGAGAGGCAAGCTTTCAGCTCTAAATCTGGCAGAGGTGAAAGGCGCAGCACGTGACATCTGGAACGTAACGTCGGCAAAACATTTCCTAAATTCTCTGCTAGTAAGAGAAAGATAACACCGGGGGGCGGTTCTTCCAAAGATTTGAGGAGTGCGTTGGCTGCATGGCGGTTCATCCAGTCTAGCCCATCAATCAGCAGGATGCGCCAGGGGCCCTCTGTTGCTGTTCGCTGGAGAAATGCGTTGGTTTGACGAGCCGTTTCAACGGGAATCCCCTTTCCCCTTTCCTCAGGTTCCAGCACCAGCAAATCCCCAAAGGTATTGGCTGCAATTCTTTGAAACAGAGGCAGCTGGGCTGGCAGAGCGTCCAGCGCGCTGAAAGAAGATGCTCCGGAGGCCAGCAAGCGGATAAGA
>JBOFRK010000003.1:0-1924 GCA_051650945.1 Alphaproteobacteria bacterium | reverse complement strand
CCCTTAAATTTGCAAGGAATCACAACGCCTGTTTCGGTGTAATCTCCAAATCCAGAGCTGTCTGGCATGCGGATAAATTCATAAAGCACAGCGTTTGAGCCATCGGGCTCTAAAGGTTCAGGAATCGCTTCTCGAATCGCATCAGGATCTGACGTATATTTGATGATAAAATATTCTCGATTAACAAAATGATAGGGTCCTTTGGGATAGCTAGGGCTTGCCGCCGGAATGGAGGGAAGCTTTTTGACGTCCTCGATGCGCATGGAAAATCCTTTCTCAAACATAGATTCCTTTAGAAGAATTCTTGCAAGAAATTTACCAAAATAAAAATTCGATTTTTATTTACTTTATAGTTTTTTTATTTAATTAATTGATGTGTTGGTTTCTATTTCATTTTTTGTTTCAAATAAATTTATTTCAGTTTAACCGCAACCACACTGTTGTGGGCGGAGAGGTCATCTTTTATTAGGAAGGGGTATGTATTAGATGTTTGGAAAATCGTTTATTTTTTGTGCAAGCTTCTGCTTAGTTTTTATTTTTGGGGGACCTGGTTGCGCTATTGAACTTTTTTGGCCACCCGAGGCTTCTTTTTATGTTTCATCGAATGCTTTGAAAAGATTTAGATCTGATGAGAACAAAACGAGCATCCGAAGCGTAAAGCTTTCTGAGGATCCAAAGCTAGAAGCCTTTATTTGTTCTCAAACAACGCTTAAAGTGCGAAGAGAATTTTTTAACGAACGGATGAAGTCTGAATTATCTTCTTCTTATTCACCGAAGGAGTTTGGGGAGCCATTGACCATTTTAGCCAAAAAATATATCGAAGAAGGATCTTTTCTCGGTGTTTTTTTGGGTACAGTGCGTTATTTATCTGAAACAGGCAGCTCACCTGACGAATTGTTAGCTGGGGATAAAGAAAGCTTTATTACAAAAATGGGGGGATGTGATATCGATGCTAAAGATTTGTGGCTTTATTATGAAGAGCATCAAAGCCAATCTATGTTAAAAAACTTGCAGTATATGTCGTGTATTCGATTGGGAAAGAGCAAGTTTGTTGTTAGCGCTTGCAAAGCCTTAGGACCAATGAATTTGATTAACTTTGCAAAATCTGAAGATCAGGGAGATGCCAATGTTTATCTTGAGTGGTTATTTATTCAAGACGTTCAAGCTCCCCTTTGTGTGGTGCGCTCGCTAAAAAATCTTAATCCGGGGGATGAGCTTCTTCGTCGGACAAAAAGGCTTCCTTTCTTTAAAGATATATCTTCCCGTGCGAAAGAATTAGGAAAATCTATTGCTCAAGTGGCAGAGGACAATAGGCCTAGCACTAAAAGTCTAGAGGATACTTGTGAATACATTAACCAAGCCGCCAAAGATCTTGAAATCAATCAACAAATTCAGATTCTTCCTACAGAACAAGACCGTGAGGTGATCGATATATTGAGTTTGTTTAGAAAGAAGACCTGATTTTCGCTACCTCCCCAGGGGTTTGTAAAATAGCGCTGGTGCTGGGCGTGAAAAAAAATTAGACTGGGGTTTATTTAGCGTTAAAGAGGGTTATGACATGACTTCTACGCCCCATGGTGTTGTGCCGTCTGGGCCGCTTCCTAAACCACCTTGGATTCGGGTGAAAGCGCCCGTTTCTAAGGCCTATCAGGAAACCCGGGAGATCATCCGTAGCCTTCAGCTGAAGACAGTCTGTGAAGAGGCCGCCTGTCCCAATATTGGAGAATGCTGGTCAAAAAAACACGCGACCATCATGATTTTGGGGGAGGTGTGCACCCGGGCCTGTGCGTTTTGTAACGTGAAAACGGGGCGTCCAGATCAGCTGGACCCCCATGAGCCTGAACGGGTTGCAAAGGCTCTGGGGCAGCTGGGGTTGTCCCATGTGGTCATCACCTCTGTGGATAGGGATGATTTGCCAGATGGG
>JBOFRK010000002.1:0-7914 GCA_051650945.1 Alphaproteobacteria bacterium | reverse complement strand
GGTTTCGATACCATTTAAGCACCGTAATAGCGTTGTTTTTCCTGAACCAGAAGGACCTATCAGCACCAAGACTTCCCCTGGAAGAATCTCCCCCGAAAGAGGGTGCAACACGACCTGGCCTTGGAACGATTTTGAAATGGCCTCTAAACGAATATTCATCTGAGTTTTAACCGCCTTTCCAAAATTTTTGCGAAAAAACTTAATAAAAGCACGAGGAGATAATAGATAGCCCCCACAACCAAAAAAGGCTCAAAATATAAATGCTGCTCCGCCGCAACAATGGTTGCGCGGCGCATAAGGTCTGTTTCTGTAATGGTTGAAACCAGTGCAGATTCTTTCAGCAAATCAATGGCTTCGTTCACAAGGGCGGGTAGGGTATTTCGGAATGCCTGAGGTAAAATAATATCTCGCATAGTATAAAAATAAGGAATTCCAAGTGAGAGAGCAGCTTCTTTTTGCCCGGGGTCAATGGCCTGAATCCCTCCCTTGATAATTTCTGAAACGTAAGCCGCAGAATTGAGAGAAAAAGCCAATACCCCCGCTTGCCAAATAGCGATATCATAGCCTATAAGTCCTTGGGTAGCATAATATAAAAGCCCTAATTGCAGGATAAGCGGCGTTCCCCTAAAAATAGAAGTATAGATTACGGCAAATGCCCGCACGCCCATCCATGGTGCAAGCTTCATAGCGGTTAAACCAAAGCCCCACACAACGCCCAACACCAAAGAGGTTGATGCATAAAAAAGCGTAACCTTTAAACCCCCTAAAATATAAGGAAGAGAGGGCCAGACCAAACCAAACTGAAGCTGCATAAAACCTTAAATGTCCCATTTTTTCTTGAGATTTTCGAGAGCCCCATTTTCTTTAAGCTTTTGAAGCGCCTGGTTAACAGCTGGGATAAGGGAAGAGTCTTTGGGGAATGCAATCCCATAAAAATTTTTGAGAGAGGGAAGCGTGAATTGCGCAAAAGGATATTGGCTTGATAGCCGCTCTGCGACTGGTTTCTCTACCAAAAAACCATTCAAGCGCCCGTTGCTTAGATCTTGTATCATCTCATTGACGTGATTATAAGAAATCCGCTTTAAATTGGGGTATTTAGCCTCTATAGTTTTGATGTAAGCTTCGTGAGCAGAACCCAGTTGAGTCCCAATTTTCATGCCTTCCCAAGGAATTTCTCCTTGAAGTGGATTTGCTTTTTTGCTGACCAAAACCGTCACGGCCTGATGATAATTTTCTGAAAAAGAAAGATTTTTTTCACGCTCAGGTGTTATCTCGATGGCAGAAATAGACATATCAATACGTTTAGATTGAAGGGATGCAATTAAGCTTCCAAAATCCATATCCTTAAATTTAGTCTTTTTGCCTGCTTCTTGGGCTATCGCCTCTATAAGCTCTACTTCAAACCCAGCGACGTGACCACCTTTTTGGGTATCCACAAAAGCAAACGGCGGGTTATCTGCTGAAACCCCAACAACCCAGGTCTCTCCCTTTCTTTCCTGTTTACCACAAGCCGTCGCAAAAAAAGAAACAAAAATTAACCCAACTAATTTAAAAAATTTTTGTGCGTAACATACCCTGTTTAACAAATCCACTGTTTCCTGTTCTTTCTTCCATAAAGATTAAAAAAATCGCTTCTACGCTTGGTGAAATTCAATAGAATGTCCGATAGTCTGGGTTAAAAGGCGAACCTCTTGTTTAACATCTGTCAACAACTCTTTGTGTTGTGTTCCAAGGTCCTTCAACAATTTCTCACACACGACATCAATGTTACGAATGTGTCTTCTTGTGTTTTCGTCAAGGGGGATCCCTTGGGTCATAATCCCTTGGCTAATATCTTTCAAGACGTGTTGGAGGTGCACTTGGGCTTCCCCAATTTTCATCATCAACGTTTGTTCAGTGCGCATCTGATCTGTGAGTTTAGACAATTTTTCTGCCAATATAACAAGGATTTCTTGGGTGTTGTGCTCCATGTTTTGGTTTCGGCTGATCATTTTCTGGAGGTTTTCCATATGTTCCCCTAAGTACTGCCAAAAAGAATGCACATAAGCCAAAGTTGGCTCGCCCTGGAGGGGAAGCGTTTGACCCAAAGAGGTGGCAGAAAAGTTCTTCATCTCATCTTCTAGGCATCTCAAGAAAAATTGAGAAGCACGCCCTAGCTGAAGGTCTAAAAATCCTATAATCAAAGAACCTGATAACCCAAAAAAGGACGTGCTAAAAGCAGTTCCCATCCCTCCCAGCGGGCTTTTAAGGCTTTCTTTTAAGGCCTCAAAAAAATCAGGGACAGACGTGTTGGTTGTTTGTAGGTTGGAAATTACATGGGAAAGCGCTGCGATGGTTTTGGAAAGTCCCCAAAACGTTCCCAACAGCCCCAAAAAAATCAACAACCCCATCAAATAACGCGTTACTTCTCGATCACTTTCCAGGGAATTTTCTACCCGTTCGCTGACCAGGGCTTCTTGGGATGAAGTGAGTCCTTTAGACCCTTCAAGGGCCCTAAAAAGCGACCGAAGTAACTTTGTTTTTTCCATGCGATCTTGTAAAACATTGCTCAGATCTGGGAAATCGCTAGAAAACGCTCTCAGCAACCGTATTTCTCGTATTACATTAAGAAGCTTCCACAAAATATAAAGGGTACCTGCGCCAAAAGCAGATAAAATAACCCCATTTAAAAATAAATTTGCAAAAGCAAATACTTTAAGATAGGGGAACAAGAAAACGCACAGCCCGCAAACCAGCCCCAAAAAAATCATTGAGCGTACTAAAAATCTAAAAGCGTTCATGACCCATCTTTCTTCGAACTTTTTCCCTAAGATAACCACTTTTAAGCAAAAAGCAAAGGGGAATTCAGCTTCAAAAAACAAACAGCTTTTTTGGCTTTAAGACGTTCTTTATCTTTTCCTTTTTTACTGGAGAAACGCTTTTAAAAACAACAAAAATTAAATTTTTAGAATTTTTTATAGGGTATAAAAATGGGGCTTGATCAACACTTACGCTTGCAGTCTTCGACTTCGCTGGTTATGACACCCCAATTACAGCAGGCTATTAAGCTCCTGCAATTTTCGCACCAAGAGCTCGAGTCTTTTTTAATGGAACAGTTGGTAGACAATCCGTTGCTGATGCTTCAAGAAGAAAAATATGAAGATTCTACAGGTTCTTCTGAGGATCCCAATTTTTTGGCGAACTTTCAAGAATTTTATGGAAAATCAGAAAAACATGGTCCTGCGGGTCAAACCTCAAGCCTTGATCAAGAAGAGTGGTTAGAAACGCTGATACCTGCAAATCCTTTGTCATTACGAGAGCATCTTTTAAATCAAGTCAACAGCGATTTCTTAGACCCTGTAAAACGCTTAGCTGGAACGTATCTGTTGGGATATGTCCAACCAACGGGTTATTTTGAGGGAGATCTGGAAGAAATTGCCCATCAACTGGGGACATCCCTGGTTTATGTAGAAGGCATCCTTAAAGATTTACAACAGTTTGAACCAGCAGGGGTGTGCACCCAAACCCTCAAAGAATGTTTGAAGATGCAGCTGGAAGACAAGCAAATTTTATCTCCGTCTTTCCTGATATTGCTGGATCATTTAGATACCCTTGCCAAGGGTGACCTCAACAGTTTAAAGCGTAAATGCCATGTTTCAGAATCTGAATTGGCCCATATGATCCATGAAATCAGGTCCTTAAACCCAAAACCTGGACTTATTTTCGAAAAAAATACTTCCTCTATGGTTATCCCAGAGGTTTTTATGCTTCAAGATGAAGCAACAGGAGAATGGGCAGTCGACCTCAACCCTGAAACAATGCCGAAAGTTTTATTGGACTTTCCCTATTATACCGTTATCAAAGAAAATCTGAAAGAAAAAGAGGGAAAAAAGTATCTTGCAGAACGCTTTGCCCATGCAAATTGGTTAATTAAGGCGCTCCACCAACGGGCAACCACCCTTATCCGCGTTTCCCAAGAAATTGTTCGAAAACAGGAAGATTTTTTTAACCATGGTATTGCGCACCTCAAACCTTTGGTGCTGAGAGACGTTGCGGAAAGTGTGGAGCTTCACGAGAGCACCATCAGCCGTGTCACGAATAATAAATATATTTCTACACCCAGGGGGGTTTTTGAGCTGAAATATTTTTTCAACTCTTCCCTCGAAGGAGCAAGCGGCATCAGCTATGCGTCTACCACCATCCGCCACCGCATTCAATCTCTGGTTTCAAAGGAAAACCCGCAAAAGCCCCTTTCAGACGATTGTATCGCACAATTTTTAAAACAAGAGGGGATTAACGTGGCGCGGCGGACGGTTGCCAAGTATCGCGAGATTCTAAAGATTCCCCCCGCTTTTCAACGAAAGAGATGGCAGGCGATTTTACCTTAATATGGCGAAATGTTTTGGGTAGAAACTTGGCGAAAAAAAACCCTGCCGCCTAAGCGGCAGGGGCTTTCTTTTAAGGTCTTGCGAGGGTGCACTAAGGCGCCGTTGACACTGTTGGACCCGTTGGAGCTGTTTGGTCTATTGGTGTTGTCGAAGGGCCTGTTGGAACCGTTGGATCCACAGGTATCGGTGTTGTTGGACCTGGCACGGGCACTGGACTTGGCGCAGGATCTGGTATGGGCGCTGGAACTGGGCCTGGCACGGGCACTGGACCTGGCGTTGGGTCTGGTACGGGCGCAGGATCTGGTATGGGCGCTGGAACTGGGCCTGGCGCTGGAACTGGGCCTGGCGCTGGAACTGGGCCTGGCGCTGGGACGGGTGTTTCTTCTTCGTCCTCCTCATCAGGTTCTCCAGGGGCATGATTATGATGCTCATGGCCAAGCCCCTTACCAGGATTATGCCCTTTTCCTCGGCTATGTCCCAATTTTTTACCTGGGTTGAACGGTTTACTTTTTTTACCTTTTTCAGTCTCTAGACTTTCTGGATAGTTATCTTTTGCTAACCCATCAGCATGAAGGGAAAAAAGCGCGATAAGAGCTGTTGAATAAAATAAATGTCTCATGTGTAAAGTCTCCATTATTTTTTATGCAAAAACCTTCTTTTTTCAAAAGGTTATGTTGGGAAGCATAACCTAAATAGGCCAAAAAGGCAATTTTTATAATTATGGAAAAATTTAAGGAAAAATAGATGGGGGCGTCCGGGGGCTGCGCCGCTACGCTATTTTTTACCCAATTTCGCTTGGGTGTGCAGCATTTCTGCAATTTGTAAAGCGTTTAAAGCCGCCCCTTTACGAAGGTTATCACAGCAAACCCATAAAGAAAAAGCATTGGGGGAACTTTTATCCCGTCGAACGCGGCTTATAAGGGCAATATCATCTCCAGCGCAGTCCAGGGGGGTGAAAGGCTTTCCATCGGCTTCTTTTTCCCGAACGCTTACCTGTAAGGAGAGGGCCTTTTGTAAAAGCGATCGAACGTCTGTCCCGGAAAGTTCTTCTTCTAATTCAACCCACACGCTCATGGCATGGCCAACAAAAACAGGGACCCGGACGCAGGTTACAGCAATGGGAATCTCGCATGCCAGAATTTTTTGGACTTCTTCTTTAACCTTTTTTTCTTCATCAGAATCTCCTGCAAGATTTAGAGAGCCGATTTGTGGGATAAGGTTAAAAGCAATTTGCTGAGAGAAAACTTCTTTTTGCAGGTGAGCGTTGCTCAAAATTTGACGGGTTTGATTGAAAAGCTCGTCCATCGCCCGTTTGCCGGCTCCAGAAACAGACTGATAGGTCGAAACAACCAAGCGTTTTAAGCCAGCTTTTTGATGAAGGGGTGCCAAGGCTAAAGCCAAGGGGGTTGCAATACAGTTGGGACTTGCGATCAAACGCTGATCAGCCTTCAAGGTCTTGAGCAGGTGAGCATTGACTTCAGGAACCACCAAAGGAATTGCTGGGTCCATCCTGAAGTGGGAGGATTTGTCAATGACCCAAGCGCCTGCTTGAAGCGCTTTTGGGATAAAGGTTTTTGCGACATGGCTTTCAACCGCAGAGAAAACGAGATCAACCGTTTTAAAATCAAAGGATTCTGAAGGCTGTACGGGAAGGGTTTGATCCCCACAGGAAACGAAAGTTCCTTTAGATCTGCCTGAAGCAAGGGGAGCAATATAGGAGGTGGGGAATTTTCGTTCCCATAGCAAATTTAAGATGCCGCGTCCGACGCTTCCTGTGGCTCCCAGGACAGCCACCCGATATCCACTTGCCTTATCCATATGCTTTTATGACCTCGAAAAAAAAGAAGAAAAACCGGCTATGCAACGCGATGCAAAAGCTTCCAGATACCCCTAGCTATAACACCCGAGCTGGGGATAATCAAGGTATACAAAAGCTGATAGCCCGCTTCCCACAAAATCCAGATGCAGAAAAAGAGCGCAAAAAAACCTATTAAAGTTTTAGTCCAAGAAGGGGCAATCTTATGCGTGTAAAGCAAATAGAGGAAAGCCAAACTACAAAGGGCATAAATCAGCAAAAACATAAGGGATGAAAGTTCAATCACTACACGTGCGAATTCTAAGAGGCTGCCGCTTTGAAAAAATACAAATATACAAAAAGTTCCCAGAGCTGCCAGACCAATCCCCCAAATGGGTCCGCCTTGGGGGGTTGTTTTTTTGAAAAATTGGGGAAATAGGGTGTCTTCTGACGCCCCTTTTGCAATTTGGCCGCTGGCTAAAATCCATGCATTCAAAGAACCAACGCACACAATAATCGTCATAATGGCAAGCAAATTTGAGGTTTTGCCTCCCCATAACAGTTGGGTAGCCGTGACATAAGGTGCAGGGTCTTGAGCCAAATCTCCCGGTGAGATCAGGCCCATCATCCCCAAGGTGTTAAAAAAATAGAGGCAAGCAACGAGGCTGGTGCCCCACACAAGCCCCCGGGGAATATTTCGCTTGGGGTTTTCTACGTTCCCTGCTGGAGTCGTGGCTGTTTCAACGCCAATAAACCCCCAAAGTGCAAGGAGTGAAGCACTTTTTAAGGCATATGGGATGGATTGATCCGTCGGATTGAAAGGGATGAAATGGTCTGGATTCCAGAAAAAAACAGCACACAGGGGAATGATGACAAGGGGTATAACCTTTAATGCAGAAAGGATAATTTCTCCTATTCCTGCAATTTTAACACCTCTCAAATTCAACGCAGCCAGGGCACCGATCAACAAAAACGCCATGAAGCCATACTCAAGAGGTGTTTTTTCCCCCAACAATTGGGCAAAAGCCAGCAAAATTGTTGCGACCAGTGGAATGGAGCTGATCCAAGAAATTAACCAATAAGACCAAGCGGTAAAAAACCCAGCTTCTCTGCCAAAGGTGGCTACGATATAAGCGTGGGGGCCCCCTGTTTGGGGCAAATATTCGCATAGATAAGAAAAAACGAGGGCAAGGCAAATGGCCCCACCTCCTGTTAAGGCCCAAGCAAGCAGGCTAACAGCGCCAAAAGGGGCGAGGGTAGAGGGAAGCAAGAAAATACCAGAACCAATCTGACTCCCAATGACCAAGGCCAAAACACCCCAGAATCCCATCTTTTTGGGAACAGACATATCCACGACCTTTTTTCTTTACCTTTACAAAAAACCAAACACGTAAAAAGATTAAGTCTCAACCCATTAACATATACCTGAAAGCATGTCCAGTCGTTCTTTTCGTAATTTTTTGGTTAAAAAACATTAGACCTCTTTCGAAACTAGGATTTTATTAAAATTTGTTCTTTTACACAGATTTGTCTTAGCGTGATATTTTTTGAGAAGTAATCATGAAGTATAAGAGTGTAAAAGATTTACCAGATGATTTGTTTCGTCGTTTAATTGGGCTCAAACGATCAACTTTTCATAAGGCCGCCGAGATTTTACAAGAAGCGTTGGGAAAAAAGCACGCCAAAGGTGGACGAAATGCGAAGTTGTATGTCGAGGACATGCTTTTGATGACGTTGGAATATTTGCGGGAA
>JBOFRK010000001.1:0-3447 GCA_051650945.1 Alphaproteobacteria bacterium | reverse complement strand
TAGCTCCTTTGCGGAAGCTTTATATGAAGACTTATGGTTGCCAGATGAATGTCTATGATTCCCAGCGGATGGCAGAAACCCTTGCGCCTTTAGGGTATACCCTGGTGGAATCCCCTGAAGGGTCGGATATGATCATCTTAAACACCTGCCATATTAGAGAGAAAGCTGAAGAAAAGCTGTTTTCAGATCTGGGGCGCCTGAAGCCTCATAAAACGGAGAACCAAAAGCTGATTCTGGCAGTAGCTGGATGTGTCGCCCAGGCCCAAGGCGAAGAAATCTTTCGCCGCGCCCCTTATGTGGATATGGTGTTTGGCCCCCAAACCTATCACCAGCTCCCTGAGATGCTTGCCCAAGCGATCCGCTCTTTAGAAAAAGAGACCCAAGGCCCCGGGCGTGGTGTGGTCAACCTTGATTTTCCTGCTGAATCTAAATTTGATTTTTTGCCTGAGCCCAAAGCCTCTGGCCCCACGGCCTTCCTCGCCATCCAAGAAGGGTGCGATAAATTTTGCACTTTTTGCGTTGTTCCCTATACCCGGGGGGCAGAATATTCAAGACCTGCTTCTCAAATTTTAGCCGAAGCCAAACAGTTGATCGCAGGGGGTGCCCAGGAGCTGACCCTCTTAGGGCAAAATGTGAATGCCTACCATGGGGATTCTCCCTGTGGAAAACAAACCTGGAGCTTGGGGCGCCTCTTTTATGCCTTGGCAGAGCTTCCTGGCCTGAAGCGTATCCGATATATGACGTCTCATCCCCGGGACATGCATGATGAGCTGGTTGCAGCCCACAGGGACATTCCCGCTTTAATGCCCTTCATCCACCTGCCGGTACAATCAGGATCTTCCACGGTTTTAAAACGGATGAATCGCCGCCATGGCGTTGAGATGTACGAAGGGTGGATTCAAACATTGAGAGATGCCCGCCCAGATATAGCCTTTTCTTCCGACTTCATCGTGGGCTTCCCAGGGGAAACCGATGCGGATTTTGAGCAAACCCTCACCCTCGTTCGAAAGGTTGGCTATGCCCAGGCTTATTCTTTCAAATATAGCCCCCGTCCGGGAACGCCAGGGGCTCTTTATGAAGACCAAATCCCAGAGGCGGTGAAAGATCAACGTTTGCAGGTACTTCAAGCGCTGCTAGGTGAGCAACAGCTTTCTTACAACCAAGCCATGGTGGGCTCAACGCTCTCCGTTCTTTTTGAGCGCAAAGGAAAAAAGGCCGGCCAGTGGATGGGCAAAAGCCCTTACATGCAATCTGTTTATGTTGAAGCAACCGAAAATCTAATAGGAACCCTTGGGTCAGTTTCTATTCTCAACGGCTTCGCCAGCAGCCTTTCAGGACAGTTGGTGTAAACCCCTACGAGCACGTTTGAGCGCTCGTAGGGAATGCTTTTTTATTTCCAGTTTCCTTCTTGAAATAGTAATTTTGTATATACCTCCTCTTTATCCGAAAGGGTTCCTACCAAGGAAACCGTTGGATTTTTATATAAATTGACGAACTTCATCATTCCAGAACTACCGTGAGATACCATGAGAAGATCACCAGAGGCCCAATATGTTCCATGAATTTTTAAAATTGTTTTTTTGATGTCAAGCAAGTCAATCTTTTTCAAAAATCGATATTTTCTCAAAATTTCTATTAAAGATAATTTTGCCTGAAGGCTTTTTTTCCCTGAAACTAAGAAACTATTTCCACAGGCTTCTATCTTACCGTTTTCAAAAATTGCAGGAACTTTAAATTGCTGCTCTTCAATTTGCAATGGAATATTCGGTGTAAACGTCAACGTATCTAAGTCTTCATAAGACTGATTGGCTTCTCCTGAACATAGAATAATCAAGCGTGCAATGTCTGAAACCGCAGCGTAGTTCGGAGAGGGATCTGATCGTTCAAAATTAATTATATCCCAAAGGTCTTGATGTAAAAATTTAGAAAAGAAAGTTTTAGAGCGTGTTTTTAATGTTTCAAGGGTACGAAATTCAATTTTTCCAGCGTCTTGAAGAGTTTTAAACTTCTGGATTAAATCCTGGGGGATTTCTTCTTTTTGAAATCTAAAACAAGATCTGAGCTTGATTTTAAATTGATTCAATAAAGCTTCGTTATCAGATAATTCTGCAGTGTTCTTCTCTTCAGAAAAAGGCGAGGAAGAACCAAATGTGCTAGAGAAAAAGACCCGGGTTAAAAAAGAACGCGCAAACTCTGTTTTCGAATCATCAAATCCTCTCTCTGGTGTGAATGCTTTAGTAAGATCATTAACTTTTTCAAAAATTGAGATAATTTTACGAAAATTTTTTAAATCTTTATCGGCATGAGAACTAGAATTTTTTTGACTCTGTTCAAGTTGTTCCTTTACCTTCAGAATAATTTCTAAGCGTTTTTCGTTTTTATTTTCACTCAAGAATTGTTTCATTTCTTTGATTACTTCCCCATCATGCCGATATTCCCAATGGGTTGGAGGGTTTTGAGAATCACCCCAAACAATTAATTTACGTCCTTTTTCTTCTGGCATGCAAAGAAGCCTTAGCAGATAATGTTGAGGTATGGGATTACCCGTCCAAATGACATTTATTTGGGTAATGGCCATAGGCGGGCTGGTAGTTTCATCCTGCTTCAAAATCTCAGAAGTTATTTCGTTTCTAAGTTTCAAAATTGCTACTTGAGCCCTGCTATAGCATTCATATACAGTCATGAATTTTTCATTATCTATCGCCTCAGGAGCAGATCTCAGTAATTTCTCCAGTTTAGGCTGTGGAGAGACTTGGATTTTTGAAAATGGAATTTCTGATTCATCCTCCCAAGGCGCAGAGCTTACTTCAGATATGCTAGCTCCCCCCATAACTAAAAAAGCAATAAAAAATAGAATAATCATTGAAAAAATCCCTCTTATTAATTTGAATTAATAACATATATTAAAAATTTCTAAATATACAATACAAATTTTTGAATATTCAAAGGAATTTATTTAAGCCTCATCATTTAAGTATAACAAAAAGCAAATTCAAGATAGGGCTGTAGACGGCCTCAGGATCAGGGGAGCGAAACGCAAAAGGCTTACGAGGGCAAGGGTCATGGATAGCTTTGTTTATGGAGAAAACTGCCTCATGAAACTTTGCAACACCTAGCATGTTCGCGCCCTACTCCCCTTTCTGGACAGTAAACGTGAACGCCAGGCTTAATCGTCGCCTTCGTCAGCATCCTCCCATAACGTGCTTAGGGTCAGCCAAAGGGACAACCCCAAGAAAAATAAACAGTCAGCCACCTCCAAACGCATCTCTCCTTCCCTTGGAGGGAAGAAAAAGTGTCGAAGGCGTGAAAGTTTAAGTTGCGCCAGAAAAGAAAAATCGTTTAACATCTTGTTTAGCCTTAAATGACTCTCGTGGAGTCGTTGAAGGTTAGCGGCATCGGGGAGTTCGTGCTCCCTGGTGTCGCGTCTTTGCCCCTGAAACGTTTGTT